>NZ_JBFUGJ010000031.1:0-35412 GCF_056402975.1 Mesorhizobium sp. P3_A9
AGTAGAATTCGGCCGAGCGGTGCGCGGTCATCATCTTTTCGAAGTCGCGCAGCATGTCGGCGATCGGCAGCACCCATTTGCGGCGGCGCAGCCGGTAGGTCGCGATGTTGTTCAGCGTCACTTCGCTCAAGACGCCGAAGGCACCGAGCGCAACGCCGATGGCGTGTATCGTGTCCTGATCCCCTGCCCTGGTGAATTCGCGGACCTTGCCAAGACCATCGACGATCTGCACCGTCTCCAATTGCGTATGATAGGCGCCGAGCGTCGATCCCGAGCCATGGGTGGCGGTTCCCAGCGCGCCGCCAATCGCCTGCCGGTCGATATCGCCCATATTGGGTAGGCCCTGGCCGATATCCTGCAGGATGTGCATGAGCGAACCGAGCCGCGTCCCTGCCCGCACGCGCGCCTGATGCTTTTCAGCGTCATGCGAGACCAGCCCCTCCAGCTTTTCCAGAGACAGGATCGTGCCCTGCGACTTGACCAGCGGCGTAAAAGAATGACCGGCGCCGACGACGCGTACCGGGCCGGGCGCGGTGCGAATGAGATCGCCGAGTTCGCCGGCATCGACGGGACTGGCGATCAGCCGAGGTTCGGCAGTGACAAAGCCCGACCAGTTGCTCCAGATGTTCGACATGGCGCTCACGCAACAACCCGGCGACGCCGCGCCACGAAGACAAATACGACGAGGAGCGCCACGCTGGCCAGGGCACTGGCAGCGGCGAATTCCGGAACCGGGCGAAAATCCTTGCCGTCGATGAGCAGGGACGCTGCGACAGGCCCCATCGCCAGACCAAAGAGTTGCGCGGCCGGCACCAGCAGCACGGCCGTACGTGTCTCGTCGGCGGTGATCGCCAGCCTGATCTGGTAGGGCACGATGAACAGGAGGATAAAACCCATGACCAGGGCAGCGACCCAGAATGTGGTGAGGCCAGGTCCGCTGGCGAGAACCAGCGAACACAAAAGCGCCACCACACCGATCACCACAATGGCAATGCGATAATCGATACGCGCCTCGAACACGGTCGCCGTCATCGCGCCCAGGACCTGCACTGCGAGGCTGGCCGAAACGATCAGGCCGACGGTGCGGCCATCGATGCCGAACTGAGCGCCAAGCGGCTCCAGAAATGCCCAGACCGAGCCGAAGAACATGAAGTAGCAGAAGACGCACAGCAGCGCGGTGATCGACGGAACCGTCAGCACATTGGCCAAATTCTCGTCCTTCGGCAGATCGGCGTAATCAGCGGGGACAATGAAGGCGACCACGAGCGACAGGACGCAGACGACCGCGAGAACGAGGAAGCCGCCAGCCGATCCGGCGGCCGGGATGACATAGAGCGCCAGCAGCAGCGCCAGAGCGCATTGCGCCAGCGTCTGCATAGTGACGAAAAAGCCGCCGATGCGTTCGGCCCGCCGCGAACGGGCAATCAGTTCCGTGGCGACCGCGACAAGGCCGCCTTCGGCAAGGCCGGCCAGCGCGCGCGCCGCCATCAGCGTATTGGCGCCGGCGGCATAGGCCGTGCAGACATTCGCGAGCGCCAGCAGGAGCAGGAGGACCGCACTTTTCCAGCGCATGTTGTGGGCCGACAGCAGCATCGCAACGATCGCCGAGCCAATCGCAATGGCGATCATCTCGGCGGTGGCGACCAGCGCCAGCTCATCGCCGCTGACATGACCTTCGGTGTAGAGGGCGCCGAGCAGCACGGGCTGCAGGCCGAGAATGAGCAGGCCGACCGAGCCGATCCACAAGGCGGAGGCAAGCTGCCCACTGGTCGGATTGCCGACCAGCCAGTCGCCATCGCCCGCATGGCCGGTACTTGTCGAAGTCAAAGGCGCCTCCCAACGTCCTTGCCGCACGGCAAAAAAGCTGACAATCTGTCAGCATTTCAGAAACTGATACTTGATCATTTTTTTTGTCAACCAGAATTTGGCAATTCGTGCGAAAGACCGGTGCATGACGCAAGCAACGCGAACAGCGACCGAACCGAGGCGCAAGCCCAAGCAGGAGCGCAGCCGTGAGCGTATCGACGCCATCCTGTCGACGACCATGCGGCTGATCGGCGAAAAGGGCATCGAYGCCGTCACCATGAAGGAGGTCGGCATGCTGGCGGGCGGSCCGATCGCCACCGTCTATCAYTACTTCCCCAACAAGTCGGCGATCCTGGCGATGCTCTATGAGCGGTTCTCKGARGTCAGCCGCGCGCGATTGACAGCGATCATTGCCGATGTCCGCGAAGCCAAGGACGTCATCGCCGCCGCCGACCGATTGCTTGACGACTATCACAGCCGCGTGGCCGGCGATCCCGCCATCCAGGACCTGCAGAACGCCATCCAGGCCGACAAGGCGCTCAAGAATCTCGACATCGCCGAAACTCGATATCAGGCCAGGATGTTCTGCGACCATGTCATCGCTTTGCTTGAGCCGCAGAAGCACGAGCAGTTCGAACGCATCGTGTTGCTGATCTTCCAGCTCGCCGGTGGCGTGGTGCGTCTGGCGCTTGCGGAGGGCGGAGCGGAAAGCTGCCGGACCATTGAGGATTACCGKTCGATCATCCACACCCAATTGCGGCTGTTTCTCTAGACCGGCGCCATGACGATCAGCCCGTCGTGGCCTATCTCGCCTGGCGGATGAGGCCTTCGAAGCCGTCAGCCAGATCGGCAGCGCCAGCCGCGAACATTTTCACGAGGTTCTGGGGACGGCCGGGAGTGTTGTTGGCATCGAGGAGGATGGCCCTGCCCTCATGCATGACGAAATCGAATTTCCCGTAGTCGAAGCCGAGTTCGCGCCGCCGCTCGCGCATTTCGTCGGGAACCGGGACGGGCTCACGCCGAATCGTTTCCGATGCCTTGACCAGTCTGTTCGGCGAGACGTAGCGGGTGCAGCGCTCGCGCTCGCCGCAAAACACCCAGAAACGCGCCGCAAAGCCGTCGGGTTCTCGTTCCGGAATGAATTTTTCCACCACCAGGTCATCGTTCTCGAAGACGCTGTCTGGAACCTCGCCGAGAGATCCATAGACCTCATAGCGCTGCAGGGTTGGCAGATGCGGAAAAGGCGGCGGCTTGCCCGCGCGTTTCGATCGCCGGTTGAGGAGTGTCTCCGGAATACCCTGATTGTTGAGGTTGCTCTTGACGATGACCGGGCCATGCCAGCTGTCGTCTTCTGATATCAGAGCCCCGCTGATCCGCCTTTTGGAGATATCGGACGCACCGACATTGAGGCAGAACGGAAACCGCTTGGCATAGGCGACATGATCCGCCGGTGTCAGCGTCGCATCGACATGCAGAACCGCGATATCGGCGTCTTGTGTCTTTGACGGGCCCTGCTGAATCCGGACCGAATGGCCACGCCTTTTCAGGTGCTCCAGAACATCGAAAAGCAGATAGGGGCTGCCCCTGCGCAACAGGAGGTTGCGCTTACCCAGAAACCGGTCGTGCTCATGCGTTATGACGACTATGCGCGACACGGCTTTCCCCTTGGCTTCAATGCCCGCTTCTATTAAGCGGCTCTAATCGATCGATGCCAGACTTTCCTGGCTCCAACGGGTTTGAATGACAAATCATTGGGATAACTATCATCGGCACTGGAAGCTGCTGGACGCTCCGCTGCGGCCAACCGCGGAAACCGTCGGCATATTCGATCGCGAACTTGATCTCGGAAATGCCGATGTCCTTCTGCTCGGCGTGACCCCCGAACTGGCAGTCCTGGGCAGGTCGATGTTGGCGATCGATCAATCGGCAACCATGATTTCCGGGGTTTGGGCCGGCGACAACGCCTCGCGAAGGGCGATGGCGGGAAATTGGCTCAGCCTCCCCGTGGAGCGGGCAAGCTTCGACGCCGTCATCGGCGACGGCTGCCTGTCGGCGGTCGATTCCAGAGCCGCCCGCCATGCGCTGTTTGCCGAAATCGCAAGGGTGCTGAAGCCCGGCAGGCGTGCGGCGATCCGCGTTTTTGCACAGCCGGAAGCGGCGGAGGACCTGCGCGGCATCGAGGCGCTGGTCTTGGCCGGCGGGGTCGAGAATTTCCACGCGCTCAAATGGCGCATCGCGATGGCGTGCACGAGCGACGACTGCGATTTCGCAATCAAGGTGCGAACGATCCGCGACACGTTCGACATCCTGTTCCCCGACCGGGAAATTCTTGCCACACGGACGGGATGGAGCATGACGTCGATCAACACGGTCGATGTTTATGCCGGCTCAGACATAAGCTACAGCTTCGCGACGCTGGCCATGCTGATCGACGAGGCGAACAGCTGGTTCGGCGACGTACGCATCGTGCCGAGCGGCTCCTATCCGCTGGCCGAACGGTGCCCGCTTCTGGTTCTTGGATCGCCTGCTCCTCGACTTTGAAACTCGGGAGATCGGGCAGCGTTCGGGCGGCAAGCCTTATTTTGCGCAATCGCGCGGCTGCACGAGAAAAATTTCCCGCCATTGCGCCTCCCCGCGCGCCTTGACTCTGCGAGGTCGGCGGCCTATTTCAGCGCCACGTTAGCACTCGCCCTTGGTGAGTGCTAACCACATGTCCGGCTTCGCCGGATAGAGGAACTGTTTCTCACCGTTCTCATCGAGGAAGAAAAAATGGCAAAGTCGAAGTTCCGCCCGCTTCATGACCGCGTGGTCGTTCGCCGGGTCGAATCCGAATCCAAGACCGCCGGCGGGATCATCATCCCGGATACGGCRAAGGAAAAGCCGCAGGAAGGCGAGATCATCGCYGTYGGYTCCGGCGCTCGTGACGAAGCTGGCAAGCTGGTCCCGCTGGACGTCAAGGCTGGCGACCGCATCCTGTTCGGCAAGTGGTCGGGCACCGAAGTCAAGCTCAATGGCGAAGACCTTCTGATCATGAAGGAATCCGACATCATGGGCATCATCGGCTGATTATCGGCCTCACCGTCAACTGAATTCGGGCTTACCCCAAGCCCCTGCCAGGAGCTAAAAAATGGCTGCTAAAGACGTAAAATTCTCCCGTGATGCCCGCGAGCGCATGCTGCGCGGCGTCAACATCCTCGCCGACGCGGTGAAGGTCACGCTCGGCCCCAAGGGCCGCAACGTCGTCATCGACAAGTCGTTCGGCGCCCCGCGCATCACCAAGGACGGCGTCACCGTCGCCAAGGAAATCGAACTTGAAGACAAGTTCGARAACATGGGCGCGCAGATGGTCCGCGAAGTTGCTTCGAAGACCAACGACATCGCCGGCGACGGCACCACGACCGCGACCGTTCTGGCGCAGTCGATCGTCCAGGAAGGCCACAAGGCCGTTGCCGCCGGCATGAACCCGATGGACCTGAAGCGCGGCATCGATCTGGCCGTCACCGAAGTCGTCGCGGCTCTCGGCAAGGCTGCCAAGAAGATCAAGACCTCCGAGGAAGTTGCCCAGGTCGGCACGATCTCGGCCAATGGCGACGAGTCGGTCGGCRMSATGATCGCSGAAGCGATGCAGAAGGTCGGCAAYGAAGGCGTCATCACSGTTGAGGAAGCCAAGACCGCCGAGACCGARCTSGAAGTCGTCGAAGGCATGCAGTTCGACCGCGGYTAYCTCTCGCCCTACTTCGTCACCAACGCCGACAAGATGGTTGCCGAGCTCGAGGACGTCTACATCCTGCTGCACGAGAAGAAGCTCTCCAACCTCCAGGCCATGCTGCCGGTTCTTGAAGCCGTCGTGCAGACCTCGAAGCCGCTGCTCATCATCTCGGAAGACGTCGAGGGCGAGGCTCTGGCCACGCTGGTCGTCAACAAGCTGCGTGGCGGCCTGAAGATCGCCGCCGTCAAGGCTCCGGGCTTCGGTGATCGCCGCAAGGCCATGCTGGAAGACATCRCCATCCTGACCGGTGGCCAGGTCATCTCGGAAGACCTCGGCATCAAGCTCGAAAACGTCGGCCTCAACATGCTCGGCCGCGCCAAGAAGGTGTCGATCTCCAAGGAGAACACCACCATCGTCGACGGCGCCGGCAAGAAGGCCGAGATCCAGGGCCGCGTTGCCCAGATCAAGCAGCAGATCGAAGAGACCACTTCGGACTACGACAAGGAGAAGCTGCAGGAACGTCTCGCCAAGCTGGCGGGCGGCGTTGCGGTGATCCGCGTCGGCGGTGCGACGGAAGTCGAAGTCAAGGAAAAGAAGGACCGCGTCGATGACGCCCTCAACGCGACCCGCGCGGCCGTGGAAGAAGGCATCGTTGCAGGCGGCGGCGTCGCTCTCCTGCGCGCTTCGGCCAACATCAAGGCCACCGGCGCCAATGCCGACCAGGCTGCTGGCATCAACATCGTTCGTCGYGCGCTGCAGGCTCCGGCCCGCCAGATCGCGGCCAACGCCGGTGCGGAAGCWTCGATCGTTGCCGGCAAGATCCTTGAGAACAAGGGCGCGACCTTCGGCTACAACGCCCAGACCGGCGAATATGGCGACATGATCGCCATGGGTATCGTCGATCCGGTCAAGGTTGTCCGTACGGCTCTCCAGGACGCGGCTTCGGTCGCCGGCCTGCTCGTCACCACCGAAGCCATGATCGCGGAGGCTCCGAAGAAGGAGTCGGCTGGCGGCGGCATGCCTGGCGGCATGGGCGGCGGCGGCATGGGCGGCATGGGCGGCATGGATTTCTAACCCACGCTTCCATCAGCCTCAGATACGGAAAGGGCGGCAGCGATGCCGCCCTTTTTCGTTTCTAATGGGCATGTCGCCATCAGACGACCTCGGCAAGTTCGATCAGATTGCCGAATGGGTCGGCGAAGAAGGCCAGCTTGCGGCTGATGTCGTCGAGCTTGAAGGGCTCGGTGACGATGGTGACGCCGCGCTTGCGCAGTTCGGCAACCGTTGCGTCGATGTCGGCCACGTTGATGCAGAAATGGTGATAGCCGGAATAGCGCAAGCTATCGGCGAGATCCTTGTATGCCGGCGCATCGATCGGCAGCGGATCACCGCCTCCCAGCAATTCGATCATGAAATGATCGTCATTGGCCGGCGCCAGATAGGCGAGCTGCTCGTCGGCAAATGGCCATTCGTGAACGACGCGAAAGTCGAGCTTGTCGACATACCAGCTCTTGGCGATCTCGTAGTTGGGGACGCGCAGCGCCACGTGATGACCGCGCATGTTGGCAAAAACCGAAGAGGTGTTTTTGGCGGGGATCGGGAAATCAGTCATCTCAGTCTCTCCTTTTGATCGCGAGCCGCGGAGCGATTGCCTGCGGCGACGAGGAGAGGATGGCGCAATTCAATTGCACCGATTAGAGTGATAATTCTATCGATACTCCTGAGTAAAAATCATCAATGCGAACGACCGACCTCTCTGAACTTGCCGCCTTCGATGCGGTGGCCCGCCACCGCAGTTTTCGCCGGGCGGGGGAGGAGCGCGGCGTCACCGCTTCGGCGATCAGCCATTCAGTCAGTAATCTCGAGGAACGCGTCGGCATTCGACTGCTCAATCGCACGACGCGCAGCGTGTCTCTGACCGATGCGGGGGCGATGCTGCAAGCGCGGCTGGCACCGGCCTTCGGCGATATTGGCGCGGCACTCGATGCCCTCAACCAGTTCCGCGACACGCCGTTCGGCAAAGTGCGCATCAACGTGCCGAACTCGATTGCACCTTTCGTCCTCGGTGGAATCATTGGACCGCTCATCACAAACAATCCCAATCTCGAGATCGAGATCGCGGCGACCGACAGGCTGGTCGACATTGTCGAAGAGGGCTTCGACGCGGGCATCAGGCTGGGCGAGAGTCTTCGGGAAGGGATGATCGCCGTGAAGGTCAAGCCGCGACTGCGCTTCGCGGTGGTTGGCTCGCCGAACTATTTCCGCAATCGCAACCTGCCCCAGACGCCGCGCGATCTCGGCGATCATGTCTGCGTTCAGAACATGTACCCAAACGGCACGCACTACCCCTGGGAATTCGAGTTGAAGAGCGAGGCCATCGCCTTTCATCCGAATGGCCCGATCGCACTCGACGACCATGAGCTGATGGTACAAGCCGCGCTATCTGGTGTAGCGCTGGCCTATGTCTGGGAGAACCGAGCCGAGCGCGACATTCTCGACGGCAAGCTGATCCGTTGCCTGGACGAATGGTGTCCTCCTGAAGATTGGCTCTACCTCTATTATCCGAGCCGGCAGAACATGTCGGCCGGGCTGCGCGCTGTTATCGATGCGATGAAGGCGTGAAACAGAGAACGATGGTGGCCATTGGGCTCCATGCCGCCCGATTCCGCAGATGCCTCTTTCCTGTGCAGTTTCTCAGCAAAATCAGCGGCTTCGACCACGCCTTGGCGGCGGCGCGCAATTTGTCGGACAATATTTTTTAACATATTTGCGATTACTAAAGGGCGAGAGCACTGAGGGGTTGCTCCAGCGTTTAGCGTGTCGGGTACCCATCGATGCAGTTTTTCTGGCGATTTTTGCGGAACCGCGACGGCAACGTGCTGATCATCTCGGCACTGGTGATGCCGGTCCTGATCGGCATGGCCGCTTTGGTGACCGAATATGGCGCCGCTCTGGTCGAGCGGGCCGACAATCAGCGCGTGGCCGACCTGTCGGCCTATGCAGGCGCCCTCGCCTACAATGTGAACAAGTCCACGGACCAGATGACTGCGACCGCCGTCAGCGTCGCGGTGCTCAACGGCGTCCCTGCCGCCAATGTACAGGTCAGCCTGGTTGCCTCCCCGAAAACGACCAGCGTCAACGCCGTTTCGGTGTCGATCAACACCTACAGGACCCTGTTCCTGGCACGCGTCCTCAACGATCGCCAGCAACTGCAGATCTACGCCAATTCGGTGGCCGAGGTTGGCGCGCAGCCGCAGACGCCCGGATGCATGCTTGCGCTCGACGGCACGCAGACCGGCGTGACGCTGAGCGGTGGCACTTCGATCTCGGCGCCGAAATGCACCGTCTCTTCCAACAATACGGTGACCGTCCCTTGCGGCACCAGCATTTCGGCGATCGGCGTCAACTACAATTCCGCCGCGGCCCCGAGCCAGCCGTGCAACGGCATCACCGGCCCAAGCGGGGCGACCGCGGTGATCACCAAGAAATCGACCCCCGATCCACTGGCCGGCAATGCCGCGGTCACCGCCGCCGTGGCCCGCATCGCCACCGTGGCCGCGCTTTCGACGACGACCGCGCCAACGGCGCCGACCACCCCCAACGGCAACAGCATCGACTTCGGCTGGACTCAGGGCTCCACCCAAGGCCAAGCCACCGCGCTCGGCTGCACCGCCAGTTGGACATCGGCATCATCGACCTGGACGCTGAACTGCGGCAGCAAAACCACAGTCAATCTGGGCACCATCACCATCGGTGGTGGTATCAATCTCAACTTCGCCACGAGCGGCGCGGCAACCACGGTTTACAATATTGCCGGTGACCTGACGACGAGCGCTACGACCAACTTCGGCCCAGGCACCTACAATTTCGCCAAGACCCTGACCACCGCGGGAACCACCACTTTTGGTGCCGGCACCTACAATTTCGGCAAGCAGGTGACCACCGCCGGAACCACCACCTTCGGGGCCGGCAATTTCAACTTCACCAAGGGCCTGACAACCGGCGGCGGCGCCACCACGACATTCGGAGCGGGAACCTTCAAGATCGGAATGAGCGACACCGCCTGCAGCGGCTCGGGACAGGTCAGCCTCTGCAACACCTCCACCTTGACCTTTGGCGGACCGAGCACTTTCGAACTCCCGGGCGGCTACACCAACACCAGCGGTTCGCTCACCTTCGGCTCGGGCACGACCAATTCCTACAAGATCGGTCCCGGCAGCAATGGCGATGCCATCACACTTGGCGGCGGTTCCACGACAATCATGGCCGACGCGACCGGCGCCAGCAGCTTTTTCCAGGTCGTCGGCAATGTGAATGGCGGCGGCGGCGGCAGCTGCTTTGTGGTGCCGGCCGCGGCCCAGCACGACATCTCCGGCAACTTTATCGGCTCTGGCGCCATCCTGCTCGGCGCCGGCGTCTACACCGTGGACGGCTATTTCGCGCTTGGCGGCAATGGCGGCGGCAGCGCCAATTGCAACGGCAGCACGATCAGCGTCAGCGGCGCCAATGTGACGCTTGTCTTGTCAGGCAAGGCCAAGTCCAGTTCGGGAAGCTGCAACGGCTATGTCTTCTGCGTCGCCGCCGGCTACAGCAACATCGTGCTCACCGCACCACAGTCGGGAGCAACGGCGAAGCTGGCGGTGATTGGCCCCACCGGCAGTTCCAACACCGGCGGCGCGACCTTCGCCGAAGGCGGCTCCAACGCCCAGATATCAGGCGCATTCTACTTTCCCTACGGCCCGATCGTCATGAATGGCGGCTCGAGCGTGCTGGGATCGAAGACCGACACGACCAAATGCCTGCAGATGATCGGCTCGCGCATCACGCTATCGGGCGGCACCGCGGCCGCGTCGGAATGCATCGCCGCATCGAGCACCAGTGCCAGCAGCAAGGTGAGTCTCGTGCAATGAGAAAGCTGTCACGCCCCGGCCGCGGCCTGCTTGCCAGCGGATATTCCTCGTTCAGGGACTTCCTGCGGCATCAGAAAGCCGGCGTGTCGGCCGTCGAGTTCGCCCTGGTCAGCCCCGTTCTGCTCGTCATCCTGGCCGGAACCGTCGACATAGGCGGCTCGCTGAAAGCCAAATTCGAACTGAGTTCGGCGGTCTCGGCCGGTTCGAACTATGCGCTGCTCAATGGCGACAAGGTCAATTCCACCGGCGGCAGCGCGCTGGCCGGAAACATTGCGACGGTGGTTACGAGCGGCCTGGGTAGCAATGGCGGCAGCATTCAGGTCGTCATCAACAACGGTGCGACGCTTGCCTACAACGCCACCACATCCACGGCCACCCAAAGCGGCACGGCCGCCAATGCCGACCTCTGCTACTGCCCGGGCAGTTCCGGGGCCGTGGCCTGGAGTACCCCGGTGGCATGCGGCAGCATCTGCAGTGCCGGCGGCATCGCCGGAAAATTCGTGACGATCACGGCCAGCAAACCCTATACGCCGCTTTTCGGCGGCTTCGGCATCGTCAGCAACGGCAACATCACCATCCAGGCGGTGGTGAAACCGCAATGAGCCGTCGCCGATCCTTCCTGCGTGACAGATCCGGCGCACAAGCCGTCGAGTTCGCACTGCTGTCGGTGCCGCTGCTGATGGTGCTGATGGGCACGTTCGAGTTCGGGCGCATGTACTGGGCCCAGCATGTGCTGAATGAAATCGCCGCGGCYGGGGCGCGTTGCGTCGGCGTGCTGCAGAGCGGATGCACCCAGAACGGCGTCTACGACGCCGCCAGCGCGATCAGCTATATCAGCGGCAGGGCGGCAACCGACGGCATCGTGCTTAGCAACGCCAACATCACCATCAGCAACAACACCACCTGCTCGGGCCTGTCCGGCTTTTCGAGCGTCCAGGTCTCCTACACATTCCAGACCGTGCTGCCGGCCTTCCTCACGTCGCTGGCGAATGGCCCGAACCTCAGCGCCCGGGCGTGCTTCCCGAACCAGGGCGCCTAGCGGTCCGCCAGCGCGAGCTTGGCGCCGAGCATGACGAAGGCGCCGGCAAATGTCCTACGCATCCAGGTCAGCACCATTGGCCGCGAGGCGACGTGGCTGCGGATCGAAGCAGCGAAGATGCCGTAGCCGACAAAAACCACGAAGGTCAAAAGCATGAAGACGCTGCTCAGTTCCAGCATCTTCGACAGCGCATTGGGCTCGGTGGTGCTGACGAATTGCGGCAGGAAGGCAAAGAAGAAGATCGACAGTTTCGGATTGAGCACGTTGACGAGGATGCCGGTGGCGATGACCTTGCCGGCCGAGCGCGGCGCGACATTGTCCTCGACGCTGAGGCCGCCCTTCTCCTTCAGGGTGTTCCAGGCCATGTAGAGCAGATAGGCAACGCCGAGATATTTCAACGTCTCGAAGGCGACCGCACTGGTGTGCAGCAGCGCCGCAAGGCCAGTGATGGCGGCAGCCATGTGCGGGATGATGCCGAGCGTGCAGCCGAAGGCGGCAATGATCGAGGCTCGCGCCCCGCGCGAAAGTCCGGCGCTCAGCGTGTAGAGAACGCCGGTGCCGGGCGAGGCCACGACGATCAGCGACGTCAACAGAAATTCGATGCTCACGATGGATTTCCTCCGACGCCCTGCCCTCTTGCAGCGTAGCCAGCAAGGCGGGTGCGCACAAGCCACCGCCAATCGTTGCTAAGAGCTCGGAAATCCGTGCGCCCGGCGCGCCATCAGGCACTCCTCGTCGCCAGGCATGCAGGCGCGACAGACATCGGGGCGGAGTTCGTAGATGCCGCAAGCGGTCGATTTGCCGACTTCGCCCGACAGGGCCGAGCAGCGGGAGCCGTCACAGCGCATGCCGGACAGATCGGCCGCCACATATTTCTCAGGGATGCGGTCGAGCTGCGCATCATCCTCGGTGGAAAAGCGTGGCCATTCGGCTGAATAGGAACAGCAGGCGCCGCAGCTTTGGCAGTCAAAAAGCGGAGCGGTCTCGCCTTGCGACGACGAAAGGTTTGCGGCGGCTACTAGGGCGAGCAGCCCCGGCACGGCCGGATTGCGATCGGCGTCCTGCGGCAAGGCGCTATTTCTTCTTAGCCGTCTTGCCCTTCGGTGCGTCCGCCGGCGACTTGAACAGGTCGGTCGCGGCTTCGGCAGGTTCACCGGCCTTCGCGGCAACCGGCTTGGCCGGCTTTGCAGCGGGAGCCTGCGCTGCCGGCTGATCCTTGGTGGAGAATTTTATGGCCATGTCAGTCCTCGTCGACGAAACGCGATGATGGTGCGCGCGGGTTRCGCAAGCGGCCGATCAGCGCCGARACCGCCGTGATGTTCATTTCCTCGGGCGACCAGTTCTTTACCGCCTCGATGTGATGCGGCGCCARYTCGCGRTGCGTGCTGCCGCTATAGGCGGCATCCTGATAGGTCACCCGCTCATGGGTCTTGGCGTCTTCGCGGACATATTCGATCAGATAGTTCGGGCACTCGGCACGGCCGCGCACGCCGACGCGCACCTGGGCATCGCCATGGGCGCGCTTGCAGCGTTCAAGCTTCTCCAGCACACGCCGGACGTACTCGACCGGCTTGTCGAGACCCTCGACCATGTCGGCGATGGTCGCGTCGGCGGCGATCGGCGTTGGCGGTACGCGCTTGGTGGCCATCAGCGTTTTCCGGCTCGTTTCGGCAGCGCCGCGAGTGCCGCTGCCGCGGCCATCTCGTCAGCTTCCTTTTCCAGGCGCAGTTCGCGCAAGCGCGCGGTCTTGGCTTCCCGCGCTTCGCTGACGGCATCGCGCTCGGACATGATGCGGCCGAGCGACATCGACTGGGTTTGCGTCTTGCTGAACAGCGACACCGCCGGATCGGCGGCTGTCTTCGAATGGGCGGTCAAAATCTTTCTCCTGTCAGGAGCCTGGTGCCGTCAGGGCGAGACCGGGTCTTCGGTCAGGACCACGCACTAAGCAAACGGCATCGGGGCAATACGGCAGCGGATTCTAATTGCTGGAGCGTCCCTTAGCACGTTCGGCCCGATGCGCAGCGCATTTTCGGTGGCAACAAGCGTAAAATGAAAAAGGCCAGGCACCGCCTGACCTTCCATGGGAGCACCGCGCATCCAGATGGATGCACAGGAGATACTCCTCTCATGCGCATGATGTGCCTTGGAAACTCAGGTTTCCGTAGCCACGCGCCAGAATTCGCCAATCACCGGTGCCAGTACATCCGTGGTCACCGGGACAGCTGAATTCTTTCTTCAGGCCGCCTTCAACTGGTCGGCGGACATCTTGCCCGACTTGTTGTCGCGGACCATCTCGTAGCCGAGCTTCTGGCCCTCGACGATATCGCGCATGCCGGCGCGCTCTACGGCCGAGATGTGAACGAAAACGTCGGCCGAGCCGTCGTCAGGCTGAATAAAACCAAAACCTTTGGTGGCGTTGAACCATTTAACTGTGCCGGTGCTCATGACGAACCCTTTCCATGGCAAATATTCGTTAATCGCGGTGCGAATGCACAACGATTTTTGTCTCGATTTTTGATGTGGGAAGTTCGTCAAAGACGCGCTCGAAAGCGCGGATAACAAAAGTCAGTCAAACAAATATCGACGAATTTCTTGTAGGACTATTTTGCCGTGATGTCAAATCTTGGCCACCAGGCCGCAAAAGCCATGCCTTCAGGCTGCCATCCGATCCAGCTGCAGGACAGCGCGCTGCAACGCCTCGAAGCAGGCCGGATCGATGGCCGTGCCGATATCGCCAGCCATAACCTCGAAGGCTTTCGACACCGGCATCGCCGCGCGATACGGACGCTCAGCCGTCAGCGCATCGAAGATGTCGGCTGTGGTGACGATGCGGGTATCGAGGTCGATCGCATCCGCGCCCACACCGCGCGGATAACCCTTGCCGTCGAGCCTTTCGTGATGCGCGCCGGCGATACGCGAAAGCTCGCTGAACGCACCAATCCGCGACAGGATGATCTCGCCAAGCGCTGGATGATGGCGCACGGCCGCCCATTCGGCTTCGTCGAGTTTGCCAGGCTTGTCGAGTATCTGGTTGGAAACGCCGAGCTTGCCGATGTCATGCAGCAAGGCGGCACGTTTCAGCCGCCGCCGACGTTGGTCATCCAGGCCAAGTCCTTCGGCAATCAGGTCGGTGAACAGGGCGACGCGTTCGCTGTGGCCGTTGGTGAAAGGCGATTTGGCGTCGACCACCTTGGCGAAGGCAGCGGCGACATCATCCAGATAGTCATCGTTGATCGGCAGACGCTCGTCCCCCGGTGACAGTTCGATCACCGCAATCGCAAGCTCGGGCGAATCGAGCATCGCCCAGAAGCCTGGCGCGCCAGCCGCCCGTTCACACGCCGCGACAAGTCGCGGTTCGAACCAGGTACCGGAACGTGTGCGCAATTCGGCGATCGCTCCCTCGGCGCCGGCACTGGCGTAGAAGACGTCGGCGATCTGGGCGATAAGCGCGATGCGCGCAAGAGGCGATATCGCTTCACCGGCCAGGCGAGCCGGCTGGCCCTGCCCGTTCCAGTGCTCGTCTAGGTCCATGACGCCTTTCGCCACGGGTTCCGGAAACCGCATCTGCCGGACAATCTCGGCGCCGGTCTGGCAACGGGTCTGGAACAGCTCGTTGGCGATGCTGCCGCCGTTCATGGCGATGTTGAGCAGCGCACGGAACCGTTCCGCCAGTTTCGCCTTCATTCCTGTCCGCGACAGCACGAAGCGCAGGATCTGCGGCAGGCTGTCATTGACGAGATGGAAATCGTGCTTCAGGGCGATGTCATCTGCGAGATAGAGGCTGCAGATGCGCGCCGCATTGCTGCTGCAACCGACATCCTTGAGCAGAAGCGTATAGTAGAGATGTGAAAGCTCTGTCTGCGACAGGCCGATCTCGCGGCCGATATGAAAGCCGATCCAGCAGGCGCGGACGCAGTGCCCTGTCGGATGGCCTTCGCTGATATCGAGCGCATAGCTTAGAGCGCTGACCAGTTCGGAGAGCCCGACACCCTCCTTCTCGACATCCGTCATGTTGCCACCCCTGACACTTCTGGATGGAAACACACGCTCGCTTAACGTTCCGTTCCACTTATGGCTGTGGCCGGTTGCAGCGGCTTGCCGTTGCCGGTTGGCCAATACAGGCCTTGCGTCATGGTTCGAGGGATTTCGCGGCCTGTGGCCTGAGCCCACCGTTAGCTTGCAGTATAGCTCTACATGATCGTGCTGATCATCGGCAGGATCTCATAGCGAAAACCGCGACCTGACTTTGCCACCGGATCGCCATCGGTCACCGCCTTTGCCTCGGCCTCGCTGCCGACACGCAGGATCAGCAGGCCCCAAGGGCCGGCTGGGTCGGAGACCGGGCCAGCCAAGATCATGGTCCCCTCGCGCAGCTTGCCGCGCAGGTATTCGGCATGCCGGCCCATCAGTTCCCTCTCCTCCTCCGTCATGGTGAAGGCGAAGTCGGGCCGTGGCGGGACCAGCCGGCAATGGAAGATCACTGGCACTGTTGCCTCGCGCTGCCCGTCACTGCTGGCCATGGGTCCCTCCCCCTGGCATGTCGTCAGTCGACCTATTCATCAGGACCCGGTTCCGGCCACGGCTCTTTGGCCGCTTCCGCGTACCATTGCCGCATGGCCGGTGTTGCCAGCACGGCATCGACATAGGCGCGTGTATCCGGGGCCAGTTCGCCGCCATAGGTGTCGAAGCGGGTGACGACCGGCGCGTACATGGCGTCGGCCGCRGTGAAATGGCCAAACAGGAAGGGGCCGCCCTTGCCGTAYTGTTCGCGGCACTCTCGCCASAKCGCYTCGATGCGCGCCCGTTGYACCTCGCCTTCGGCATCGAGCGGCTTGTGCCCCYTSGGMCGGCGCARRTTCATCGGCCAGCCRTAGCGGACCTCGCGAAARCCGGAATGCATCTCGGTCGCCRCCGCGCGKGCCAGCGCGCGGGCGCCGATGTCGGCCGGCCACAGCTTTTTCTCGGGAAACAGGTCGGCGAGATATTCAAGGATGGCAAGGGTTTCCCAGACAACCCTGCCATTGTGATTCAGCACCGGCACCTGACCGGTCGGCGACACTTTCGCCAGATTGGCAAAGGTCTCGGGCGTGCGCAGCCGCACAAGGTCTTCCTCGAACGGGATCTCCAGATGCCTCATCGCCACCCATGGCCGCAGCGACCATGAGGAGAAGCATTTATTGCCGATGTAGAGCTTGAATTCCGCCATTTTTCTCCCCGTGCGCACGATTGGTCGGCGCGTATCCACAGCCTAGCCTGCCTGCCCAGCCGCCGGAAGCGGCCACGCGCGTTTCGTCTGGTTCCGGTGCGATGCCTGGAACCTAAACGATGCCAGTCCGTTTATTGGCGCGGATGAATTCCCCCGAATTCAGGACTCCCAGGAGATGCGAAAGTGGTGAAAAGGGATCAGGTTGCCGGCATGGCCAAGCAGATCAAAGGCTCGGTAAAACAGGCCGCCGGCAAAGCGACCGGGAATAGGCGGACCCAGGTTGAAGGCATGGCCGACAAGGTCGCGGGCAAAGTGCAGAAGGCCTATGGCGACGTGAAGGCCAAGGTCAAGAAGGCGTTCTGATCCCGCATCGAAAATGCACACATGAAAAAGGCGGCCGCCAAGGCCGCCTTTTTCATGTGCTCCATCCCTTGCTGAAGGCGTTGGTGAAGGCGACGCCGCCGTAGTCATCGGTTGCCTCGCCCAACACGACGTCCATGCCATCGCTGGTCACTCTGGCCACGGCGAAACCGCCCATATAGGCRGCCTTCGGCTTGAACARRTCGAGCCCGTCGCGRCGRTAGATCAGCGRSGTGTCATGCTGGTGGCCATGGAAGATGCCGACGACATTGTAGCCTTTCAATGCTGCCAGAAGCGCCTGCCTGTCGGCCTCGCCCCACCAGTGCGGCGGGCCGGCGCCGTCATCATTATAGGTGCGCTTGGCAGGATCCCACCGCTCCGTCGAAAACGTGTCCCAGCCATAGTGCTGGAACAGGATGACCGGGCGGCCGTCCGCCGCATAGGTCGCCAGATCCTGCTTGAGCCACGGCAGGCTCGATTCGGCGCCGTGGCCGGTGTCGCCGGCGAAACGATGCGTCTGAACGAGATGCAGGCCGCCCCAGTCCCATGAATAACAGTCGGTATCGACATCGTAGTCGGTGGCCGGCACCGGCGGCTTGAAGAACACGCCGGCGCGGTGGTTGACCTCGACATAGTCGCGCAGTTCGCGCCGATACCAGTCGACATGGTGCGACGGACCGTTCTGGTCGAGATCGTGGTTGCCGAGCCCGACATAGACCGGCATGTGGACGCGATCCGGGCCAACGCCCTGGCTATAGCGCTGGCTGAATTGCAGCAGTTGCGTGCCTTCGCTCGGCTGGGTGATCTGGCCTCCGCCATCGTCGGTGATGTCACCGCCGACGACAAGGCCGAGCGGCATGCCGATCCGGCTGCCGGCCGAACGCAAGCCGGTGGCGATGCCGTTGATCTCCACCGGCCAGTCCTTGTCGCCGACGGCGTTCAATGCCGCAACGTTGCGCAGCAGTGCGGCGTCGGTCTTGCCCTCCTGCAGGCAGTTGGGGCTCAGGCCGCTCGCCATGCGGCAGGCATGGACATCGGCGATGAACAGGAAGGTGGCGTCGATAGGCTGGATGCGTTGCCCCGTCTGGCTGAACGCCGGGCGTGAAAGCGCACCAGCCGCGGCAAGGCCGGCGGCCTGCATCAGAAAGCTGCGTCGTGAAAGCAATTTTGGCCATCGGTGATTCATCATTGGCGGAATTCAGCACAAGCGGCGTCTGTCCGTCCAGTTTCGGCAATGTCGCGACTGGCTTGACCATCGACATCGCAATGAACGTCTGCCACTTCTACCTGAACTTGCATTCTATTTGGAAGATACGGGGGAGTGCTATGAAGAGCGCGTCTATCGGCATGGCTTTGGCGGTTTTGCTGCCGGCAAGTGTTGCGCTTGCCGGCCCGTGCGTCGATGCGAAGTCCGCGAAAAACGGCTTCATCCTGGCGCGGCCCGGCATCCAAAGCGAGTTTCGGCCCGTGGCGGGCGGAATGGTCTCCGTCGCCAACACCTACGAATCGCAATCGCCGCAAAAGCAGTTCCTGTTTGCCGGCCTGATCGAGGTGGTTCGCGACAGCGACACCGGCCGGGCGGCAATGATCCCGTTTTCCGATCTGCGAAAACTGTTTCCGCTGAAGACGGGAGCCAAGAGCACGATCGAGTTCGTCGAGCTGTCGCCGGACAAGCAGCCCAAGGCCACGAAGACGCTCACACTGGTCGTCAAGGGCAAGGAAACATTCAGCCTGGGCGACTGCAAATACAATGTGCTCGCCGTCAACGAGACCTTCAAGAATGGGGCCGGCGAGACGCTCGATGCATTCACCGCGCTCTATGCGCCCGATCTGCAGGCCTCTCTTGCCCGGCGCTATGATGAAGGCACCAGCAAGGAATCGGTGAACGGCTACGAGACGATCAAGCCGCTGACGGAATAGGGATTCGATCTGCGCGTTTGAGCATGATCTTTTCCGAAAGCCGTATGCGCTCCGCTGGTGCGCAGGAAACCCTTAGACGGGTCTCATCAAAAGCGGCTTGGACGGAAGTTCGCAAGCAGCGGATGTTCACTGCCGCTGGCGATCTCGCCGGCAAGCAGTTCGCCGGCGATCAGGCCAAGCGTCGCGCCGCTGTGGCTGAAGGCGACGTAGTATCCCTCGATGTCCTTCAACTGGCCGAAGACCGGCTCGCCGTCTCCGGGGATCGGCTTGGGCCCGACACCGTAGCTCTCCAATTCCAACCTTGGATGACCATCGAGAACATTCGAAGCTTCGTTCAGAAGCCCCTGAACAGTCGAATCCCTCACGCTATATGTGCCATCCGAATTGACGACCACCTCTTCTTCCGACCAGGCGGAATCGAGCGCGAGGGCTCCATTCGGCGTCGGCCGGATGGCGACGCGCGGCGTGTTGAGCACGGCACGAAGCGGCAAGTTGACCGGCTTGGTCCTGACCAGCAAAGCGATCGGCGTCCCGTCGGCGATATGCTTGCCGGAGTCCGCAACCATTCTCGGCACGTCAGCACCTGTCGCCAGCAGTACTGCATCGGCAGCGAAGCTGGTGCCGCTTGTCGTGACAACGCCGGTTGCGCGACCGTCGACGACAGTAACAGCGGCGCTTCCCGCATCGGTGACCAGTCGGCCGCCACGCGCCACGAATTCAGCAATCAATATCTCGATCAGCGACGGCAGGTCGACCCAGCCCTCGCCCGGGTTGAAGATCGCGCCTTGAGGCGTGACAGCGCTCGCGGAGACACCTGGCACGACTGACGCGATGGCGTCCGCGGAGAGGTGTTGCGCATCATAGCCGAGGCCCTTTTCATGAGCGAAGACATCCGCGATCTCGTTCGAGGCGTCGTCCGCATCCCATGTCAGGCCGCCGTCGAAACGCAGCCAGGCGGCATCCGGATATCTCGCCGACAGCGTGCGATAGCGGTCGATACCGATCATGCGCAGGCGATGATACTCAGCCGAGCGCTTGCGCGCGGAATTGATCCAGGCGAGCGAGCGGCTTGAAGCTCCCTTGGCGAGCGGTCCATCATTGACCAGAACGGTTTCGATGCCGAGCCTTGCAAGATGAACGGCCGAGGAGACACCGAAAATGCCGCCGCCGACAACAACGACCTTCGAGACCTGACGTAACGTAGCCATGGGATATTCTTTCACTGGTGGAGGTTGGATTGGGCGGCCGTCTCATGGCTCATGCGCGATCAAAGCACTTCGGCAAGGAAGTGCTTCAGACGCGTGCTGTTCGGAGTGTCGAAGATCGCGGCAGGCGTGCCGGCCTCGACGACGCGGCCTTCATCCATGAAGACGACCTGATCGGCGACCTTGCGGGCAAAGCCCATCTCATGAGTCACCACGACCATTGTCATGCCGCGCCGGCCGAGGTCCGCCATGAGGTTGAGCACGCCCTTCACCAATTCGGGATCGAGCGCGCTCGTCACTTCGTCGAACAGGATGACCTCCGGGTCCATTGCCAGGGCGCGAGCGATCGCCACACGCTGCTGCTGGCCACCGGATAGGCTTCCGGGACGATGGTGTTTGCGGGCGGCAAGCCCGACATCGGCAAGGCGTGCCTCGGCGATGCGCTCAGCTTCCTGTATCGAGAGACCTTTTACCTTGGTCAGCGATAGCATGACGTTTTCGAGGGCCGTGTGGTCGGGAAACAGGTTGAACTGCTGGAAAACCATGCCGACGCGCCGGCGCAGTTTTTCAGGCTTCATCGCCAGGATGCTGGCGCCATCGAGCAACACGTCACCGCCCTTGGGCTCGACCAGCCGGTTGAGGCAGCGCAGCAAGGTCGACTTGCCCGAACCCGATGGACCAATGACGCATGTGACCGTGCCCGGCTTGACCGCCAGGCTGACGCCTTTGAGAACATCGAGATCGCCGTAGGCCATGTCGAGATCGGTGATGGTGAGACTGCCGCCCTTGAACCGGGGCAGCGCCGTGCTGCCTTCAGGGCTGGCCTCAGAGAGTGGGCTGCCGGTGGCGCTCTCCAACTCGCTCACTTCGGCAAGGCCGCTGGTGACGAGGCCGGCCTTCTGCTTTCCGACCCGCAGCGAGTTGTCGATGTAGTTGACCACATGGGTCAACGGCACGGTGATGACGAGATAGAACACGCCGGCCAGAAGCAATGGCGAGAGGTTTCCGGTGACCACCGCCTGGTCCTGACCGACACGGAAAATCTCGCGCTCCGACGCGAGCAGACCGAGGAAGTAGACAAGGCTCGAATCCTTGACGTTGCCGATGAACTGATTGACCAGGGCCGGCAGAACTCGGCGGATGCCTTGCGGTATCACGATCAGGCGCATGCCTTGGCCGTAGCTCATGCTGAGCGCCCTGCAGGCCTCCATCTGCCCGCGCTCGACGCTCTGGATGCCCGAGCGGAAGATTTCGCCGATATAGGCGCCGGCGATCAGGCTGAGGGCGAGAATGCCGAGCGGAAAGGGTGAAGGCCCAAAGATTTCACGGCCGATGCGGGCAAAGCCCTGGCCAATCAGCAGGATGGTGACGATCGCCGGAAGGCCACGGAAAATATCGGTGTAGACCCGGGCGGGAATGCGCAGCCAGCGCGATTGCGATATGCCCATGACCGCCAGGATCATGCCGAGAATGACACCCAGTACCGTGGACGCGGCCGCGAGGATCAAGGTGTTCTTCAATCCGATGGTGATCATGCTCGGCAGCACGTCCGCCATGGCCTGCCAGTCGAGGAAACTGCGCCGCAGGTTTTCGAGCCAGTTCATTCGGTCCCCTTTTTCACTGCGCCATTCGTGCCATCAGGAAATCAGGCGCAACGGCGTGTCGTCCAGCCGCCGGCCGTCAAGGCCGGCGGCTGGACGCGCGGTTTACTTCTTGGGGAGATATTGGTCGGGCATCGGCGAACCGGGGAACCACTTCTCGTAAAGCGTCTTCCAAGTGCCGTCCTGCATGGCCGCATGAAGGGCAGTGTTCAATGCCTCGCGAAACTTGTCGTTACCCTTGCGCAGCAYGAAGCCAGCCGGCGCGTCGAAGGAAGGAATATTGACCGCGATCTTCAGGTTCGGATAGCGAACGCCATAGTCCTTGGCGGCCTCATAATCGAGGAAATGCGCGTCGACGGTTCCGTTGTTGAGTGCTGAGACGGCGGAATTGTTGTCGGGGAATTTGACGAGATCGGTTCCGACAAAGTTCTTCGCCGCATAGATTTCCTGGAGCGTCCCCTGCACGACGCCGAGGCGCTTGCCCTTGAGCCCGTCCGCCGACGTGATCGCCTTGTCGGCGGTAAGCACGGAGAGATAGCCTGCAAGATACCCGTCGGAAAAATCGACGGTCTTCTTGCGCGCTTCCGTCGTGCCGATTGCCGCGACCGCGACATCGAAGCGTTCGTTCGCAACCGAAGGCATCAGCGCCGAGAATTCCTGACCGGTGAAGATCACCTGGTCCGGCTTGAAGCCAAGGCGGCTCGCGACGTTGCGGAACAATTCGATGTCGAAGCCGGTGAACGTGCCGTCCGCTTGGGTGAAAGCGTAGGGTTTGGCATCGCCCATGGTACCGACGCTGATGACTTTCGCATCAATAAGACCATAGGGGTTTTCATCCGCGGCGGCTGCTCCCGAAACCAACCCGGCGCCCATGCACACGGCCATGAGGGCCATCGCGCCAATCTGGACCGGTGACATCAACGACTTGAGAATTCCTATCCTGCTCATGTCTTCTCTCCACTCTGAAGGTCTGTTCTTCTTGGTGTTTACGTCGAGCCTGCCATCTCGCGCTTATGCGGGACGTTTCTCACGCCTCCTGGCTCGCAATTTTCTAAAAGAGACCGGTCTCTTGTTGCTTGAGACCGGTCTCTTTGATAATCGTTATCGCCAGATTGACCTTCCGTCAACAACTCTTGTAGTCGTTCATCCGATGAAAACAACCGCGCCCAAGACCCAGTCGATAACGGTCAGCGATGTCGCCCGCGCGGCAAAGGTGTCGAAAGCGACAGCCGCGCGCGTGCTCGGCGGATACGGCGTCGTCAGCGACATGATCCGCGCCGATGTCATGGCCGCGGCCAAGGCACTGGACTATCGTCCGAACGAGCTGGCTCGCAGCATGACGACCGGCCGGTCCGGCATCATCGGGGTGGTTGTCGGTGACATCGAGAACCCGTTCTTCAGCCTCGCGGTGCGCGGCATCAGCGACGCGGCAAGGGCAGCCGGGTTCAACGTCATTCTGGCCAACTCCGGCGAGAGGATCGAGGTTGAAAAGGCAGCGGTGCGGCTGTTGATCGGCAAGCGTGTCGACGGGCTGATCGTCACGCCGGCGGAATCTCGCGACATCTCACACCTGAGGGACATCCATCGTTCCGGCCGGCCGCTTGCCCTGCTCGACAGGGCGCTACCCGATCTGGATGTCGATACAGTCACGGTCGACGATCACGACATCGCCATGCGGGCGACCCGCATTCTTGTGGATGCCGGACACCGCAACATCGCCTATGTGACCGCCGTCGACGCCGAAGGGCATGAGTACCGCGATCTCGGGCAAATCTACACCTCATCGGTTCGCGAGCGCATCGACGGTTTCCTCACCGTGTGCCGGGATGCTGGAATTGATCGGCCAGAACGCTATGTTCGCCTTGGTGCGACAAGCCCCGCCGAAACGCGCCGGGTTGCCGACGAGATGCTGTCCGGGCCGGATCGGCCGACGGCGATCCTTGCCTCCGACAGCGTCATAGCACTGGAAATATTCAAGGTGATCCGCGAGCGCGGCTTGCGGGTTCCCGAGGACACTTCGCTGATCACCTTCCATGATGCGGACTGGACGAGCGTGACAACGCCACCCATTACCGTCATCGACCAGCCCGTCTACGCGCTTGGCAAGAGTGTCGCGGAATTGCTCATCCGACGATTGAAGGGGGATTCGCGCCCGGCGGAAAGGCTCATTCTGCCAACATCGATCTTCGAGCGCGGGTCCGTTGGCCCGCCTTCAAACGCCATCAAGCGCGCGTAACGCGGTTGCAGGTCAGGCTTCGCCGAGAGCCATCAGGCAGTCCCGCAGCACGCTGGCGTCCTGCGCCGTCTTGGCCATCGACATGGCGCCGGAATAGGTGGCGACGGCAAGTGCGGCAAAACGCTGGGGATCGGTGCCTTGCTCCCTGCCCTCCTGCTGGTCGGTCCTGACCTTGTCGGCGATCGCCTGGCGCCATGCCGCAAAGATGCCGGCAAGGGCGGCGCGCAGATCGGGATCGGCGAGCGACAGTTCATGCGCCAGATTGTTGAGCGGACAACCGCGCACGAACCCCTGCTGATCCAGTTCCGCCGCCACGGTCGCGAATACAGCTTGGACGCCGTCGCGCGCCGAAGCAGCTGTCTTTACCGGCGCGATCCACGTCGCCTCGACCGCCGCCGCCACGCGCTCTTCGATCACCGCCAGCGCCAGTGCCTTCTTGGTGGGGAAATGGTGGTGCAGCGCGCCACCGCTGACCCCTGCCGCCGCCATCAGGTCGCCGAGACTGGACGCGTGATAGCCGCGTGCCTGAAACGCGACCTCCGCGACATCGAGGACTTTCCGGCGCATGCCTTCGGGGTCGTTGATGCGTTTTCCTGGCCGTGGGCCTGATCCAAGGATCATCTCTGCTGACATTGCTCGACAATAGCAGRTTGACAAAACAGGACAACCGGTCTGTTTATAAACAGGACGGCCACCCTGTTTCTGGAGACCAACTAATGAATTTCCCCCTGAACGCCTCAGCGGCTCCTGTGGCACTCGCTTCGCCTATCGTCGAATTGCGGCAGTACACACTGTAATCAGGCAAACGCGACACACTCATCGACCTCTTCGACGGCAGGTTGATCGAGGGTCAGGAAGAGGCCGGAATGACCATCATCGGCCAGTTCCGCGATGTGGACCGTCCGGAGATGTTCGTCTGGCTGCGCGGCTTCGACAGCATGGAAGCCCGCAAGGAGGCCCTGACTGCCTTCTATGGTGGCCCGGTATGGGCTGCGCACCGCGATGCGGCCAATGCGACCATGATCGATTCCGACGATGTGTTGCTTCTGAAGCCAGCCTGGCCGGGCTCCGGTTTTGATCTCTCGGGCACGGAGCGGGCAGGCTTGGCCATCGGCGAAAAGCCAATTCCAAACAAGCCGCTGGCCGGCATTGTTGTCATCCAGATTCACCATTTGCAGCCCGGAGTGGAGACCAGCTTCGCCAGTCGATTCGAGGCCGCGGCGGCGCCCATGATGAGGGTACCAGGCGTCCGCTTCCTCGCCGCCTTTGTCACCGAGCATGCCGAAAACAGCTTTCCGCGCCTGCCGGTACGGGCGAGCGAAAATGTCTTCATTTCTGTCACCGGGTTCGACAGCACCGAGACGCATGCCCGCCATGAAGCCATGCCGGCATGGCGCGCTTTTTGGCAGGCAACTCAGCTTGACCTGACCAGACCAACGGAGACTTTGCGGCTGTCGCCCACGTCGCGATCGTTGGTCGGACGTTAGGCTTCAAATGCCTCGACGATGGCCCCGGCGACAAAGGCCGGATCCTCCCAATGCGGGTTGTGGCCACACGCTTCGGCACGCACGAGGCTCGCCCCGGCCAGGCAACGCGACAGCGCCTGCTGATGCGCCTCGCCGAACAGCGGGTCGCAAGCGCCGGCGATGATCAGCGCTCGGGTCTGCACCTTTTGTGCCGCACTGGTCAGGTCGGCCCGGCAAATCTCCTCCAAGATGGCGCGCCAGCGCGCCGCTGGCATTGCTGAAGCGTCTTTCGCAAGGCCGGCGAGAAACGGCTGCGGCACACCGGGCCGGCAGGCATGCCACCAGTCATAGAGCGGGTCTGCCGGCGATATCGGGTCGCGCAAAGCCTGCACACCTGCGACAAGCAGATGATCGCGGGCGAAATCGGGTTTCAGCGTGCCGGCCAGGACCACCAGTCCGCCGATGAGATCGTTGTGTCGCGCAGCCAGGGCGATGGCTACCATGGAGCCAAGCGAATGGCCAACGACGACAGGTCGATCGAGCCGCAAACGCCGGATCAGCCCGGCAATGTCTTCGGCGAAGTCTTCAATGCCGAAGCCCTTGCCCGCTTGTGACGCGCCGTGACCACGCAAGTCGGGCATGATCAGCCGGCGGCCGGCCAGATACGGCGCCAGCAGTGAAAAGCTGCGGCTGGTGTCGGTGAAGCCATGCAGCAGCAACAGCGCCGGTTCGGCGCCTGCGATTTCGACATAGGCGATCTCGACGCCAGCGAGATCGACGACTCGCTTGCGGCCGGCCCAGGCGTCCTGCTCCGCCCAGGCATCCGGGGCCGCTTCCAGCGCGACCGATGTCACAGGCCGAGCTTCTCCTTGACCGCGGCAAGGCCGGGCTTGCCGTCGAAGGTGGTGACGCCGGCGAGCCAGGCGTCAAGGCGGTTCTTGTTCGCCGTGATCGCCTTCAGCGCGCCGTCCTCCGGCTTCAKGCCRTCRTTGATCAGGTAGCCCATGCCGACATTYTCGAAATCGAYGTCGAAGGCGAGATTTTTGAGGAATTGCGCGACGTTCGGGCACTGCTCGAGATAGCCCTTGCGCACCTGCGTCGTCACCGTCGCGGCACCGAAATTCGGGCCGAAAAACTTGTCGCCACCGGTCAGATATTTGAAGTCGTACATGGTGTTCATCGGATGCGGCGCCCAGCCCTGGAAGACGATGAACTGCTTTTCCTTGATCTCATAGCCGACCTCGGAAAGCATGCCGGCTTCGCTCGACTCGACCACTTGCCAGCCGTTAAGATCGAGCGACGGGTCGGCGATGGCGTCCATCATCAGTTGGTTCGAACCGGGCTCGATGCCGTACATTTTCTTGCCGAACTTGTCGGCGAATTTGTGCAGGTCGGCAAAATCCTTGACGCCGGCATCCCAGACATAGGTCGGCACGGCGAAGGTGTATTTGGCGCCTTCGAGATTGACGCGCACACTCTCGACCGAGCCATCCTTCTTGTAGGGCTCGTAATAGGTGACCATGGCCGGGTTCCAATAACCGAGGAACAGGTCGAGATCGTTGTTCTTCATGCCTTCGTAGATGACGTTGATGCCCAACACAGAGCTTTGCGGCTGGTAGCCGAGCGCACCGAGCAAGACATTGGCGACGCCGGTGGTGAAGGCAAGATCGTTCCAACCCGGTTCGGCCATGCGGACCGCCCTGCACTGCTCGGCCTCGGCCGCTTGGGCCGCATGAGCGCCCAGCATCAAGGCTGCAAGACAGACGCCATTTGCAAGCATGCGGACCATTTCAGCTCTCCTCACTATCGCTAAATTGACCAATTGGTCTTTTTATTGTCCCATTGGTCAATTGTTGATCTAGGCGGACGAAAATGTCAACGTGGATTCGCAATGCCTGGATCAAAGCCGTGAAACTCAAGCGTCTCAGTGACATACGCCGCAAGGAGTTGCGGCAGGCCGCCTTCGCGGTGCTGGAGCGCGAGGGCATTGCGGGTGCGACGCTGGAAAAAGTGGCCGCCCACGCCGGCGCCTCCAAGGGCATCGTGCTGCACTATTTCCGCAACAAGCAGGAATTGTTCGAGCATGCGATGCGCGAGGCCAACGCTGTGCTACGCGACGCGGTCGTCGCCCGGCTTCGCCAGGCGCGCACGCCGATGGAGCGGCTCGATGCGGTGATCGATGGCAATTTCGAGGAGCATCTGTTCCTGCCGCCTCTTTGCCATGCCTGGCTTTCACTCTGCGCCGAGGTGCCGCGCGACGAGAMGCTGGCGCGCATCCAGAASGTGCTGCACGCGCGCATGCGCTCSAACCTGTTGTCAGGCCTGCACGGCCTTGCCTCGCCCAGCGATGCCGACGACATCGCGCTTGGCGTCACCGCGYTGATCGACGGGCTTTGGCTGCGSCTCGGCCTGGAACCGGGCAGTGTTTCGCGCGAACAGGCGATCCGCCAGGTCAAGGACTTTGTCAGCGCGCGGCTCGCCATGCGGCCGCCCGCAACCGTCGGCGCATAAACCGCCCCGCTTAGGCCCGGACTATCAGGCCGGCCAGCCGGTCGCGCGGTTGCGCCGCTGAAGACCGGATTTGAGATTGCCACCGGCGGCGATGTGATCCCCCAGGAGCTTTGCCCATGCCGCCACTGCTGCCGCGCGGGTTAGGCGAACTTGCGCGAAATGCCGCGCCTCCGCGGCTATTTCGGCTTCCAGCTTCGGATTGGCGCGCAGCCACTCGATGCGTTCGGCCAGATCCGACATGTCGCGTGCCACCGGGACATAGTRGCGAAACGGTTCGATATCGTCGAAGAACCATTCGCGCCATGGCCGATCCTGCAGCAGCACGACGCGCTTGGTGTGAAGCAGCATCTTGAAGCGGCCGCTGTAACCCGCCCCTTCGACATCGATCATGTATCTGTAGGTGGCGACCTGGTCTTCCATCGTCATGAACTTGCTGGAATACCTGTTCGTGGCGACGTCGTAATTCGCCTCGGTGTCATACGCCTCTATCAGGTCCGGGCGGGCCGACGCGATCTCGACAATCCTTTTGCGGGCAGCGTTCATGCAGCGCCCCGCCCAGAATAACCTGTCATCACGCGGCGGCGCTTCCGACGCAGCCGCCATCGCCAACGTCTTCTGGTCATAGTCGCCGAACTTCGCGTCCGGCCAGCCGTCGAAAACGAAATCGGGTGCGGCCACCTCGCCATAGCCGTCGGCCTGGGAGAAAGCGAAACGCGTGCGGAAATAGCGATGCCTTCGGCGCGACGGCGTATCGCCAAGCAGCATGTAGAACGGTGGCAGGCTGCGGACGCCCAGGGATGCCAACGCCTCGGCTATCAACGTCAGGACCTGCACATGCCTCTCAAGCCAGGCGGCGCGGGAGCGCACCTTGAGCTTGCCGCCTTCGAAGCGGCAGTGGATCTCGCCGCGGTTGAGGCCAGGCAGAAAGCGCCTGTCGACCTCGACGACGTCGACGGCCATGGGAAGCGCCTTCAGGCTGGTCTTGAGTGGTGTCATTTTTAAAAGACGCTCGCCGCGACCCATTTCAATCAACGCGGCTATCCCGTTGGCGCGGCGGATGCAAGGGCAGACGATCCCGGCGTCGGCAACTGGCGAAGTTCATACCGTGGGATAGGCCAGCGGCTTGACCCCGGCCGCGACTATGCGGTGCTCTGGCATTGGCCAAGGCGACCTCGGAGTATCCGATGAGACTGCAAGACAAGCGCACGCTGGTGACCGGCGGCTCCGACGGCATCGGCCTGGCGATCGCTGAAGCGTTTTTGCGCGAGGGCGCCGATGTGCTCATCGTCGGCCGCGACGCCGGCAAGCTCGAAACCGCGCGCCAGATGCTGACGGCTCACGGTCGAGCCGGTGCGGTGGAGACATTGTCGGCCGATCTTGCCACCAGCCCGGGCATCGCAGCTGTTATCGAGCACGTCAAAGAGACCAGCCGGCCGCTCGACGTTCTCGTCAACAACGCCGGTGTCGCCTACCTCGTGCCATTCGAGACTGTCAGCGAGGCGCAGTTCCAGCACTCTTTCGCGCTCAATGTGACGGCGGCGTTCTTCCTCACCCAGGGGCTGCTGCCGCATTTCAGCGCCGGCGCATCTGTCATCAACATCTCCTCCTATTTCGCTAACAAGATGATCCCGAAGCGGCCATCCAGCCTCTATTCCCTGTCCAAGGGCGCATTGAATTCACTGACCAAATCGCTGGCCTTCGAGCTCGGCCCGCGCGGCATCCGCGTCAACGCCATCGCGCCGGGCACGGTCGACACCGCCATGCGGCGCAAGACCGTCGACAATCTGCCGGCCGAGGCGCAAGCGGAGCTGAAGGCCTATGTCGAACGCAGCTATCCGTTGGGCCGCATCGGCCGCCCCGACGACCTCGCAGGCATGGCAGTCTATCTCGCCAGCGACGAGGCCGCGTGGACGAGCGGCGGCATTTTTGCCATCGATGGCGGGTATACGGCTGGGTGAACTGTCTGGTCGTTACGTGCCGGCAACTTCACGCTGAGCGCTTTCCACAAATCCAAGAGCGTCGACAACTTCCAGGATCTGATTGCGAATCCAGCGATGAGGTGGCTCGTCGTCGTGGCGCGCGTGCCAATACATCCTGATTTCAGGGACAGCGATGGGAAGTGGCGGTTCAAACATGGCGAGYGGCAAGGTCTTTGCCGCCCAAACCGCGAACTGCCTGGGAACCGCGGAAAGGTAGTTTCCGTTTGCCACCGCCAACGCGACGGCTTGAAAGTGCGGCAGTGCCAGGCTGACACGACGCTTTCGTCCGATCTTGCCGAGCGCCTCGTCGGTGGAGCCCGACATCGAGCCGTCGATCGAGCGAAGGACGTGGGGCAGTTCGCAGAAAAGCTCAAGCGGCAGCAGCTCGCCGTCCGCGATCYCCGCCTGCCTGATCGCAGCGTTGTCCCGCGCCGCAATGATTGCGAATGGCGAATGAAACAGCGGTACGCTGGAGACCCAGTCCAAGACCTCCAGCGGACGTTCCAGTGCCGCATCGATTTCGTCATCCTGAAGCAGCCGCGAAACATCGCCGCGCGCGCTATCGAGAAACCTTAACGACACACGCGGCGCGATGGCCGCGACGCGCGCCGCCAGCGTCGGCATCAGCAGCATGGAAAAGAAATCCGCACCCATGAGCGTGAAGGTTCGCTCGAGCTCCGCTGGATCGAACGACTGCGCCGAATGGAAGACGCGTTCGATCTCGCGCAGTGCCAGGCGCACCGGCTCGGCCAGGCTCTCCGCGCGCGGCGTCGGCACCATGTCGTTGCCGTGCCGCACGAACAGCTGGTCGTTGAGAGCGTGGCGCAAGCGATTGAGCGCCGCGCTGACGGCCGGCTGGCTGAGGCCAATCTGCTCACCGGCACGCGTCACGCTTCTTTCCCGCAGCAGCGCGTCGAGCACCCGGACGAGATTGAGATCGAGGCCATTCAAATTCATCGCATCAATTCGCCCCATACGATCATTGGATTTCCATCGCCGGCATGTCCCTGATTAGGTCGTTGTCGACGCCGCCCCGTCGGCAAAGCGACCCAAAAGGAACAGAGAGCCATGACAATGACCTCCGGGACAATCACAGGCAAGGAACTGTTTTGGTTCAACAACACGCTCGTCGCCATCCACGTCTCGTCGCAGGCAGGAGCTGACGGCATCTGCGTTGTGGAACATCGCATGCCATGCGGCGACTCTCCGCCGCTGCATGTGCATCGGAATGAGGACGAGGTGTTTCATATCCTCGAAGGACGGCTGCGCTTTCAGATCAATGGTCATGAGCGGATTGCCGTCGCCGGCGAAACCGTCATCGCACCGAAAAGTCTGCCGCACACCTACAGGGTCGAGTCGCCCGAAGGCGCGCGCAGCCTCACCGTCACGCGCGGCTCCGATTTCGAGACGATGCTGCGTCAGGCAAGCCGTCCGGCGGAACGGCCGGAACTGCCACCGCGGATGGAGCCGACACCGGAGATCATCGCGGCACTGGTACAGCTCTGCGCAAACAATGGCATCGACATCGTTGGCCCACCCCTAGCCTGAGGAGCAAGGCGGTGGGCTGGCCGCCAGTCATTCACGCGGGCGATCAGTGCTTCAGCGGCATGCGAAAGACAAAGCGCGTCTCTTGTGGAGTCGATGTCGCTTCCACCTTGCCCCCATGCATCTTGGCAATCTCGGACGCGATATAGAGTCCCAGCCCGAGGCCCTGCTCATGGGTGGTTTTGCCGCGCACGAACGGCTGGAACAGATTGGCCATCATTTCAGCCGGGATCGGCTTGCCGGAATTGGCCACCGAGAAGACAAGTTCGCCCTCGGTCATCGTTGCACCCACCCTGACCGGCGTGCCGGCGGCGCCGTGATTGAGCGCATTGCCGATCAGGTTCGAGAACAGCCTGGCGAGGCGTAAATGGTCGGCGGCAACGGGCGTGGCGGCGTCGAATTCGGTTTCAATCACACGATCTGGATGAACCGAGCGGAATTCCGCCACCACCTATTCCAGCACAGGTTCCAGCGGTTTCGGCTCGGCCTCCTTGACCACCAGCCCCGCGCCCATAGGGGTCCGGGCGAAGTCGAGCACATTGTCTATGAGCCCGCTCATGCGCACCACGCTGCCTTCCATCAGGGCCAGGATCTGCGCGCGCTTCGCCTCGTCATCGGTGCGCTTCAGCATGTTGACGCCGGACGCTATCGAGCCGAGCGGGTTGCGCAGGTCATGACCGAGGACCGCGATGAACTGCTCGCGCAATTCCTTGTTGCCGCGCTCGTGCAGGGTTTCGGCACGGGCGGCGTCCAGCCGCTCGGCCGCGTCCAGATGGGCCGCGATCAGTTCGGCGAACAGTTTGAACATGCCGATGATTTCGCGGTTCTTCAGCCGCGCCGGACGTGGGTCGATGGCGCATAGCGTGCCGAAGAACTGCCCGTCCTTGCGGATGATCGGCATCGATATGTAGCTCTGAAAACCATATTGCGCGGGCGTGTGGTGGCCGCAAAAAACCGTATCATCGGCAACGCTATCAATCACCACGGCTTCATGGCTGGCGCGAATCTCGTTGCAGATGGTGGTTTCGACCTTCAGCTCGCCACCCGGAGCCAAGCCGAAATCGATATTGTCGAGCACGCTGCAGACGATCCAGCGATCCTCGGTAACGCGGGCGACCGCGGCAAAGCCCATTCCAGTGGTGCGGCAAACGACGTCGAGAATGGTCGGAATGGCATCAATGCGTACGATTGCATCTATGTCGTGCTGGAAATCGTGTGCCACGTCTACCTGATCAGAATTCCGTTGCGCGGCACCGTATTTGACGGCTCGGTATCTGTCATCAAGCTAAAATGCGCTTTCGTGCCGCCACGGCGCTTTCTCAGTCCAGACTTGAACCGATTTGCATCCATACCGCCCGCAATCTCCGCTTGAAGCCATTTGTGCAACGCGATACGCCGTTGCCCAAATCGACAGACCGGAGACTTGCCGTGAGCACGCCAAAGACCAGAACCGAAACCGATACGTTCGGCCCCATCGAGGTYGCSGCCGACCGCTATTGGGGCGCGCAGGCGCAGCGCTCMCTSGGCAATTTCAAGATCGGYTGGGAAAAGCAGCCGGTTTCGGTCGTGCGCGCGCTGGGCATCGTCAAGCGGGCGGCGGCKGAAGCCAATATGGAGCTGAAGCGCCTCGATCCCGCGATCGGCAAAACGATTGTCGAGGCGGCGCAAGAGGTCATTGACGGCAAGCTCAACGACCATTTCCCGCTGGTGGTCTGGCAGACCGGCTCGGGCACGCAATCCAACATGAACGCCAATGAGGTGATCTCCAACCGGGCGATCGAGATGCTGGGCGGCGTCATGGGCTCGAAGAAGCCGGTGCATCCCAACGACCACGTCAATATGAGCCAGTCGTCGAACGACACCTATCCGACGGCCATGCACATCGCCTGCGCCGAGCGCATCGTGCACGATTTGTTGCCAGCGTTGAAGCACCTGCACAAGGCGCTTGCCGCCAAGAGCCGAGAGTTCAACCACATCATCAAGATCGGTCGCACGCACACGCAGGATGCCACGCCGCTGACGCTGGGCCAGGAATTCTCAGGCTATGCGGCGCAGGTCGCCTCATCGATCAAGCGCATCGAACTGACGCTGCCCGGCCTGCAGGAACTGGCGCAGGGCGGCACCGCTGTCGGCACCGGCCTCAACGCGCCGGTCGGCTTTGCCGAGCGGGTGGCTGACCGCATCGCCGCCATCACCGGCATCGCCTTCGTCACCGCGCCGAACAAGTTCGAGGCGCTGGCGGCACACGATTCCATGGTTTTTTCGCACGGCGCCATCAACGCGGCGGCCGCCGCGCTGTTCAAGGTCGCCAACGACATCCGCTTCCTCGGTTCCGGCCCGCGCTCGGGTCTCGGCGAATTGTCGCTGCCRGAAAACGAACCCGGCTCGTCGATCATGCCGGGCAAGGTCAATCCAACGCAGTGCGAAGCGATGACGCAGGTCTGCGTGCAGGTGTTCGGCAACAACGCAGCGCTGACCTTCGCCGGCAGCCAAGGCCATTTCGAGCTCAATGTCTACAACCCGCTGATGGCCTACAATTTCCTGCAGTCGGTGCAGCTGCTCGCCGACGCATCGGTCTCCTTCACGGACAATTGCGTCGTCGGCATCGAGGCGCGTGAAGACAATATCAAGGCGGCCCTCGACCGCTCGCTGATGCTGGTGACGGCGCTTGCGCCGACCATCGGCTACGACAACGCCGCCAAGATCGCCAAGACGGCGCACAAGAACGGCACGACGCTGCGCGAGGAGGCGCTGGCCACCGGACTGGTCAGCGAGGCCGACTATGACCGGCTGGTGCGGCCGGAGGACATGACGCATCCGGGGTAAGGTGTTTTTCGGCGGGATAATTTGCTCCCGTCACCACATCACCCGACACAAATTTCGCGCTTCCTGGCCGATCACGGAAATGTACAACCTGTGAACGATGTGTCGCCGGATAGGCGGCTTTGGTGAACAGTCGGTATCGTCTATCTCTCCGGCATTCAACCCATTCGGAGAGTCCCCATGTCCATCAACACTTCCGCCGCCGGCGCCGGCACCGCGTCCAACAGCGCTGTCACCATCCTGCTCGGCCGCATCCTGCTCGCGGTCATTTTCCTGCTTTCCGGTTTCGGCAAGCTCACCGCCATTTCCGGCACCGCTGCCTATTTCGGCGGTATCGGCCTGCCCTTTCCGACCGTAACCGCCGTTGTCGTCGGCCTGATCGAACTGCTCGGCGGCCTTGCCATCCTCGTCGGCTTCCAGACCCGGATTGCCGCCTGGGTGCTCGCGGTCTTCACCATCGCCACCGGGCTGGTTGCTCACACCGGCTGGGCCGACCAGATGCAGATGATCCAGTTTCTCAAGAACCTCGCCATCACCGGCGGCTTCATCTTGCTGGCTTCCTCAGGCCCGGGCGCCTATTCGATCGACGCCAAGCGCGGCTGAGCCTCCCCTCCCAAGCCCCCTCCCAGGTCTTGACAGAAGCGGCGCGGAATTTTTCGCGCCGCTTTTTCGTTGTCTGAAGTAGCCGGTTCGGTATCGGCGGCAGCAGCGCAGGCGTAGACTGCGCGGTGGCTGGCTCGGACCCAATCAGGCGCCGGCAAGGGAGGTGGCCATGGCTCGCAACGCATTGCTTCTGGTTTCGCGGCTGCTGTTTGCCGTGATGTTCGTACCGTCAGGCTTTCAGGCGCTCGCCAACATCGCCGGCACTTCAGCCTATTTCGCCGGCCTCGGTCTGCCGTTGCCGACGCTCGCCGCCTGGGGCACCGGCCTGTTCGAGCTGATCGCCGGATTGCTGGTCCTCGTCGGCTTCCAGACCCGGATCGTGGCGCTGCTGCTGGCGGCCTTCTGCGTCGTTGCCGGCTTTATCGGCCACTACGGCCAGGGCGCTGACGATGCGATGCTCGCCTTCCTGCACCAGCAAATGCTTATGAAGGAC
>NZ_JBFUGJ010000032.1:0-34614 GCF_056402975.1 Mesorhizobium sp. P3_A9
GGAGAAGCAATTGCGGCCGGCGCCAGAACAGGTCCGAGAGCGCACCACGCATGCCGCCGCTGCCGGGCAAGATGGCGGGAGCCGTGGCGCGCGGCATGGTGGCGTCGAGGCTCATGCCGGCTCGTCCATCAGATGCAGATGCTCGCGGTTGAAGGTGAGCACGACCGCTTCGCCCTCTGCCGGCAGGGCCGTGCCCGCCGGCACAATGGCGTGCAGCTTCAATCCGTCGGCATCGAGCGCCAGCCTGGTGGTGGCGCCGAGATAATTGGTCGAGATGAGGCGAGCGGCGACACCTTCGCCGCTTGCGGCGCGGCCAACGCGAATGGATTCGGGGCGCAAACTGCCCCAGCGATGCTGGCCGGAATAGCGCTGGACGAAGTCCGGCGGCAGCACGTTGGAGGAGCCGACGAAATCGGCGACGAAACGCGTCTTCGGGCGCTGATAGATGTCCTCCGGTGTGCCGATCTGCATGATCCTGCCATCGTTGAAGACGGCGACGCGGTCGGCCATCGACAGCGCCTCGCCCTGATCATGGGTGACGAAGACGAAGGTGATGCCGAGCGCCTTCTGCAGCGATTTCAGCTCTTCCTGCATGTTTTCGCGCAGCTTGAGGTCGAGCGCTCCGAGCGGCTCGTCGAGCAGCAGCACTTTGGGCTGGTTGACCAGCGCGCGGGCGAGCGCGACGCGCTGGCGCTGGCCACCGGACAACTGGCCGGGGCGGCGGGCGCCATAGCCGGGCAGCCGCACCAGCGACAGAGCTTCCTCAGCTGCCTTGTGCCGCATGGCCTTGCCGACGCCCTTGACCATCAGCCCGTAGGCGACGTTGTCGAGCACGTTCAGATGCGGGAACAACGCATAGTCCTGGAAGACGGTGTTGACGTTGCGGCGATAGGGCGGCACGCCCTCAGCGCGTTCGCCGAAGATCGAGATCGAACCCGCCGTCGGCTGCTCGAAGCCGGCGATCAGGCGCAGACAGGTGGTCTTGCCGGATCCGGACGGCCCGAGCATGGCGAAGAACTCGCCCGGCGCAATGTCGAGATCGACCGCGTCGACGGCGCGAACGCTGCCGAAATGGCGCGAGACTTTCTGGAAGGAGACGGCAGAGGTCATGGGCTGTCAGTCTGTTTTTGCCGGGTCAAACAAGGACGAATTCACGCGCCGCTTCACCTCCCCCTCGATGATGGGGGAGGTCGCGGCGAAGCCGCGGGTGGGGTGATGGTGCGGACCTATCGGACAGGCCCCACCCCGACGCTACACGTCGGCCCTCCCCACAAAGGGAGGGTATGGCGTTACCGTCCGCCGATGACGCCGATATAGTCCGACACCCAGCGGTAATAAGGCACGCACTGGTTGTTCTGGGTGGCGCATTTCGAGACCGGCGTCTTCCAGAACTTGATCTTGTCGAAATTGTCGTAGCCGTTGGTCTTGCAGCCTTCCTCGCCGAGCAGTTCGTTGCCCTTGCAGGCGGCGGGCACCACGGGGAGCGAGCCGAACCAGGCCGAGACGTCGCCCTGCACCTTGGGTGACAGCGAATGCTCGAGCCACATATAGGCGCAGTTCGGGTGAGCCGCGTCGGCTTCCATCATGGTGGTGTCGGCCCAGCCAGTGACGCCTTCTTCCGGCACGGTCGAGGCAACCGGCTTCTTGGCGGCAACCAGCGTATTGACCTGATACGGCCACGAGCCCGAGGCGACGACGCCTTCATTCTGGAAATCGTCGACCTGGATGGCGGCGTCATGCCAGTAGCGGCCGACCAGGGTGCGCTGGACGCGCAGCAGGTCGAGTGCCGCCTTGTACTGGTCCTCGTTCAGCTCGTAGGGGTCCTTGATGCCGAGTTCCGGCTTGTGGAACATCAGATAGTTGGCGGCGTCGGCGATGTGGATCGGCCCGTCATAGGCCTGGACGCGGCCCTTGTTGGACTTGCCGTCCGGCAGCTTCATCTCCTCGAAGACGATGTTCCAGCTCTTCGGCGCTTCCTTGAACACTTCGGTGTTGTACATCAGGATGTTGGGGCCCCACTGATAGGGAACGCCGTAATGGACCTTGTCGACGGTGAACCAGGGTGCGTCCTTCAGCCGGTCGTCGACCGCCTTCCAGCTCGGAACGAGATCGGTGTTGATCGGCTGCACGCGCTTGCCGGCGACCAGGCGCAGCGAGGCATCTCCGGAAGCCGTGACGAGGTCGAAGCCGCCCTCGTTCATCAGCGAGACCATCTCGTCCGAAGTGTTGGCGGTCTTGACGTTTACCTTGCAGCCGCTCTCCTTTTCGAAGGCAGTGACCCAGTCATAGCCCTTGTCGGTCTCGCCGCGCTCGATATAGCCAGGCCAGGCAACGATGTTGACCTGGCCTTCGCCCTTGCCGAGTTCCTTGACCTGGGCGATGGCCTGACCCGAGAAGGTCAGCGCGACCGTCAGCGCAGTGCATGACTTCAGGAATGAATTCATCATCGATCTCCCATTTTGGCGGATGACCCCGAAACCGCTCCGGTTTTCGCCAGATCACGCGCGGACTGTAAAACTGCCGGTTCGTCCTGTGGACTTGATGTCGCTCTTGTGGCGGCTTTGGTTCTTGGAACGGAAGGTGCTTGGAAAATTCCGGTTTCGCAAATTCATTTATCAGAAAGGCGATATCGGTTTTTCCGATAGGTTGGCACTCTTCAATCAGGGGCGCTGGCGGACCGTCCGCTGCGACTGGGCAAGGCCGATGAAATCGCGCGCCGCCTGCGGCAGGCCGGAGCCGCGCCGCCAGACCATGCCGACCTGCACCACCGGCAAGGAGCCGGAAACATCGCGCGATTCGATGCGGTCGCCTTCCAGCGACCATGGCCGGTAGACGAGGTCGGGCAAAAGCGCCACGCCGGCGCCGGTGGCGACCAGGCTGCGCACCGCTTCGACCGAGCGGGTGCGGAAGGCGACATGCGGCTTGGCGCCGATCGCCGTCAGCAGCTTGCCGGTGTTCTCCTCGATCTCGTCGACAGTCAGCATGATCAGCGGCTCGCCGGCGATATCGCCAATGCTGATAATGTCGGCGCTGGCGAGCGGATGGCCGAGCGGCAGCCACAGACGGTAGGCCGAGACCTCGAGGATTTCCGACTGCAGCGCGGTGCGGTCACGCAGGTTCGAGGTGACCATAACGGCGATGTCGAGCTTGCCACCGATCAGCAGATGTTCGAGGTAGTCGCCATTGTCCTCGATGGCCGAGACCTCGACGCCCGGATAGGCGCGGCGGTAGCGGGAAAGCAGATCCGACAGCACATAGCCGGCGACCAAAGAGGTGACGCCGAGCTGCAGCCGACCGCCCGCCACCGCCTGCTCGCCGGAGAAGGAGCGGCGCGCGTCCGACACGTCGGCGAGGATCTTGGTCGCGTGGCGCAGGAACTGGTGGCCCTTGTGGGTGATGTTGAGGCCACGCGGATGGCGCTCGAACAATTCGACGCCGAGATCGCTTTCGAGTTCCTTGATCGCTTCGGTGACCGACGATTGCGAAATGGAGAGGTTCTGTGCGGCGCCCGACACCGTGCCTTGCTCGGCGACGGCGATGAAGAACTGCAACTGGCGGATGGTGAAGGCCATGGCCGGACTAAACACCGGCGGCCGAGCGAAGGAAAGCCGATGGCGGAGCTTATCCCATGACTGGCGAGCTGACGCTCAGCCGAGCATCAGCCTGATGCGCCGCCGGCATGCGGGGCCATAGCGCAGCGCCAGCATGAAGGCCGTCTCCAGCGCCACGACGACGACAATGATGCGGAAGCCCACCGTGAAGGTATCCTGGCCACTGCCGTGCAGGAGATAGCCGGTTACGAGAAAGCCGAAGTTCCACAGCGTGGCGCCGAGCAGCGTCGCGGCCGCGAAGGGCAGAGCGGGCAGGCAAAGCGCACCGGCCGCGATCGGCAGGTAATTGCGCACGGTCGGGATGAACTGCGCCAGCAAGGACACTCGGACATGATTGCGCCGGTAGGCCTGGCCAAGCTTGCGGTAGGTCGCAGGGCGCAGGAAGACATATCTGCCGGCACGTTCGATCAGCCTGTCGGCACGGTCAAATCCGATCCGGCGGCCGACCCCATACCAGACAAGGCAGCCGGAAAAGGAGGCAAGCGTCGTCACCGCCAGCAGGATCGCCAGTGTGGACACATCCGGCGCCGCCGTCATGCCGAGGAACAGCAGCAGCACATGCGAGGGCGGGATCGGCAGGATTTTTTCGGTGAAGGCGAGGCAGAAGACGCCGACCAGGCCTAAGTCGAGAATGGCCGACAATGGACCTGTCATGGGACCTGTCATGCGAAGCGCCAATCATAGATTCCCAGCGTCTTGATCCTGGCGACGCGATAGACCGTTGCCGGCGGGAAATTGCGAAAGGTATGGCCGACCCGCGTCACCTCGAGATCGAGCCGGTCGAGCAGCGACTGGTCGAACGGGCAGCGCCGGCCGAGCGTGAACTGATAGAGCGCCCCGCCGGGGCGCAGGTTGGCGAAGACGCCTTCGAGGATGGCAAGCGTCTTGCGCGGCGAAATCAGGCGGAAGGGCAACCCGCTGACAGCAGCACCAACCACCGGATTCTGGAATAGCGACAGATGGCGCAGACCGACGGCATCCATTTCGAAAATACGGGCGGCGGGAAAGCGCCGCATAAGCAGTGCCGCAAAATCCGGATCGGATTCGATCAACGTCAGATCCTCTTCCCTCACCCCGCGTGACAGCAGCGCCCGTGTGAACGGACCGGTTCCGGGACCGAGCTCCAGCACGGGGCCAGTCTCGGGACCGATGTCGCGCGTCATCAAGGCCGCCAGGCTGGAACTGGATGGCGTGACGGAGCCGACCCTGAACGGTGCCACGGTGTCCACGCCATGAGAAAAGACAGAGCATCATTTGCAGACATAACCAACCTCAATTCCCGACGACAGCACGCCAACCAGTTTGGTGTCGCGTTTGATTTCGTTTCGGCGCCGGACCCGAACCTGTTGCTGCATATCCGGGCCCGACGCCTTGACGCCGGCATGGGCGGTTCCTGCCGACCGGCGCTGTTTGCCGGGACTGGATTGCATAGACATTGCGCAACATCGCCGGCGCAAAGAAAGAACTTGCCGGCCTCGGTCCATTCGGCTTTGCCATGTCTACGCAATGTTGGCGCGGTAGCGCCCGAAGCGATGTGAATACCTGGGGATGGTGGATGCGTATCTTGCTGGTCGAGGACGAGCCCGAAATGGTCTCGGCGCTGCGTGCAGCGCTGAAACGTCACGACATGGTGGTCGATCACGCCGGCACATTGCTGGAGGCGGAGGGCTTCATTGCCGTCGACAGCTACGACGTCATCCTGCTCGACCGCCAATTGCCTGACGGCGACGGGCTGCCGCTGGTGCCGAGATTGCGCGCGGCGAAGAACACGACGCCCGTTCTGGTGCTGACGGCGAAGGGCGAAACGTCTGACAAGGTCGACGGGCTGGACATGGGCGCGGACGACTATCTGGCAAAGCCGTTCGCCTTCGAGGAATTGCTGGCCCGCTTGCGCGCGCTGCTCAGGCGGCCGGCGCCGATGCAGTCGCAATTCATCCGCGCCGGGCTTCTTGTACTCGATGTCGGACATCGCGAGGCTGCAATCCGCGGCGAGCCGCTCAGCCTGCCGCGGCGCGAACTCCTGGTGCTGGAGGCGCTGATGCGACGCACCGGCCGCATGGTGCAGCGCGAGGCGTTGATGGAAGCGGTGTTCGGCCTCGACGACGAAATCCAGTCCAACGCGCTCGACACCCATGTCTCGCGTCTGCGCCGCAAGCTAGCCGACGCCGATGCCGGGGTGACGATCAACGGCATTCGCGGCGTCGGCTATCTCCTGCGCGAAACGACGTGAGCGCCGAGCGATGAGTATCAAACGCCCGCGTTCGCTCAAATGGAGCCTGGTGCTGCGCATTGCCTTGCTGCAATGCGCGATGCTGACGCTGATCATCGTCGGCATTCTCGGCGCCATGCTGGCCACCGGCCTCATTCCACACGACTATGAGGACGGTACGATGGACGTGCTGGCGGACGCGGTGGCGCGCGATGCGGGCGGCAAGCTTGTCCTGCGCGAGACCTCGGATCTGACGAAGCTGCGATCCGATGTCCACGACCTCTGGTTCATCATCCGCGACAAGCAGGGGCAGCGGCTGCAGGAGGGCACGGTGCCAGCCATCTTCCAGCCTTTCGTCGGGCTGCTGGACACCATCAGCGATGCGCGTATCGACCATACAATCGGCCAAAGCGCGCCGCCGGAGGGGAAGATCCGCTGGACCGACACCGCTGCCGGCAACGTCCAGATCTTCACCGGCACCAAGGGCGGGCTTTCACTGCTGCGTCTGCTCGGACAGGCGCCGCAGTTCTTCCTGCAGGGCATATTGCCGCTCGCCGGACTGATGGCGCTGGCCACGCTGTTCGCGACGCCCTGGGTGGTGCGCGGCGCGCTGTCGGGCCTTGGCCATGCGGCCGCCGAGGCCGAACGCATCGACATCGACCAGCGCGGCGTGCAGCTGCCGCTGAAGGACGTGCCGATGGAGGTGACGCCGCTGGTGAAAGCGGTGAACGCCGCCCTTGCGCGGCTCGACAAAGGCTATGAACGCCACAAGCGTTTCCTGACCGATGCCGCCCATGAACTGAGGACACCGGTCGCCATCCTCAACACACGCCTGGCTTCGCTGCCGGCAACACCCGAGCGGGCACGGCTGCTGCAGGATGCAGCACGGCTTTCAACGCTGACCGACCAGTTGCTCGACCTGCAGCGCCTCGACCGGCAAGCCGCATCCTTCGAGAAAGTCGACCTCGTGGCCATCGCGCGCGGCGTCATCGTCGACCTCGCGCCGATGGCCTTCTCGGCCGGGTACGAGATGTCGTTCGAGCCGGAACGGGAAACGGTTTTCGCCAGCGGCGATCGCACCGCCATCGAACGCGCCGTGACCAACATCGTCCAGAACGCCATCGAGCATGGCGGCCGCGCGGGCAAGATCACCGTCGGCGTCATCGCGCCCGCCGTCATCGAGGTGCGGGACGAAGGCGACGGCGTGCCACTAGGCGAGCGCGAACGCATCTTCGAGCCTTTCTATCGGCTGCGTCCCCAGGATCATGGCGCCGGGCTCGGCCTCAACCTGGTGCAGGAAATCATGCAACTGCATGGCGGGCGCATCGAGATTTTCGACGGCCAGCCGAGCGGCGCCTGCTTCAGGATGAGTTTTCGCGCCTTGCCCGCATAGCACCGCCGTTGTTGGACCAGTCGACGCCTTGTAGATTGGAACGACACCTTGGAGATTGGAAACATGGCGCTCAAGCGGATGGACAACGTAGGAATCGTCGTCGAAGACCTCGGAGGGACGATTGATTTCTTTCGCGAACTCGGCCTCGAGCTCGAAGGACAGGCCATGATCGAAGGGGAATGGGCCGGACGTGTCACCGGACTGGGCGATCAGCATGTCGAGATTGCCATGATGCGCACACCGGACGGCCACAGCCGGCTCGAGCTCTCCCGCTTCCTCACGCCGCCTGTCGTCGCGGATCACCGAAACGCCCCGGTCAACGCGCTCGGCTACCTGCGCGTCATGTTCACCGTGGACGACATCGACGAGACGCTTGAAAGGCTCCGCACGCGCGGCGCGCAGCTCGTAGGCGAAGTCGCCCAGTATAAAGACGTGTATCGGCTCTGCTACATCCGTGGCCCTGAAGGGCTTCTCATCGGACTTGCCCAAGAACTCAGCTGAATATGTTGATACTCATGCGATGCCGGCCCGCAAATGGCGGCTTTCCGTGCTTCCGGTGCCGACTCGGCCTAACCTGACTCTCAACACACCTTGGCTCAGAACCCGGCTTCGCCGCCGGCGATGCTGAGCCGCGCACCGGCCTGCGCCAGGGCGGCGGCGATGTCATGCGGCGGCGAGCGGTCGGTCGCGAGTTCGGAAAATCCGTCGAAGCCGCAGACCTGGACCAGGCCCTGGCGACCGAATTTGGTGTGGTCGGTGATGACAAGCGAACGCTGGCCGCGCGACAGCACCATGCGGGCGAATTCCGACTCTTCCAGATCATAGTCCATGACACCGGTCACCGCATCGACGGCGCCGGTGGAAATGATGGCATGGCTGACCGAGAAGCGGCTGACGAACTCGATGGCCGAGGTGCCGAACGCAGCACCGGAATCGCTGCGCAGTTCGCCGCCGGCCATATAGACCTTGTTGCCGTTGATGGTGGCCAGCGTGCGGGCGATATCAGACGAGTTGGTGACGACCGTCAGGCGCCGGTGGCCGAGCAGTTCCCGCGCCAGGAACGAGGTCGTGGTGCCGGTGTCGAGCATGACCGATTCGCCGTCGCGGATGGTGGCTGCGACCATGCGGGCAATGACGCGCTTGGCATCGGCATTCTCGCGCATGCGCCGTTCGAACGGCGCTTCGCCGATCATCGACGGCAGGCCGATGGCGCCATGCATCTTCAGAACCGAGCCATCGCTGGTGAGCGGCTTGACGTCGCGGCGCACGGTTTCCAGCGAAACACCCAGCCGATCAGCCAGACTGGCGATGGTGACGGTTCCCTCTTCCTGCAGCAGCCGCAGGATTTCGCCGTGGCGTTTGGAATGGACCATTTGGTTTTCCCGGACTTCGAGTTTTGACCGGTTTTAAGGTAATTCAAGTGCTTTTAAAGGGATTGGAGGCTGCTTTCGGGCAAAACACCCAAAAAAAGTCACATGTTTTTGTTGACAACCGGGCAACCCTGGCGTGAAATCCAGGCATCAACAGGGGTTCGGAGCTGCAAAACGGGAGGGCGATGGCAGAGCCGCAACTCACTGACCAGGCCGCCTTGAATGCGTCTGGCGCAAGGAATTCAGAGATCCGCGGGGGCGGATGCCGGGATCAAAAACCTGGCCAAGGGGCTCGTCGGTGCGGTGCGGGATACCAATCCTGGCGTCCCGCACCGACGAGATTATTTGCGTTTCTCCCCGCCGTCGTTGCGCTGTCCAAGGCGCTTAATGCATGTCGCCCAAAAGTGACCTCGGTTTTGGGAGAACGACATGCATAAAAACAAGAACCTAAAGCGCGTCGCATGGATCTGTTTCAACGCAACGCGCTTTAGTCGAAGCTCAGCAAACCAGGGATGAATCCGTGATTGTCGAAGATCGCATCCGCGCCCTGCCCTGCTGGACCGGGGCCATCGAGATCGCCCCCCTGCCCGGCGGCCTGAGCAACGCCAATTATGTGGTCAGTGACGCTGCCGGACGGCATGTCGTGCGCTTCGGCCAGGATTATCCTTTCCACCATGTCTTCCGTGAGCGTGAGGTGATGACCGCGCGGGCGGCCCATGCCGCCGGTTTCGCGCCGGCTGTGCATTATTCCGAGCAGGGCATCATGGTGACGGCGTTCCTTGGCGCCAGGACCTATCTGGCCGCGGATGTGCGCGCCAATCTTGGCCGCGTCGCGGCGCTGATGCGCGGCTTCCATCGGGAGATGCCCAACCATATTTCCGGCGCCGGCTTCATGTTCTGGGTGTTCCACGTCATCCGCGACTATGCACGCACGCTTGAAGAGGGCGGCAGCCGCAAGCGCAGCGACTTGCCGCGTCTGCTGACGCTGGCCGACGAACTGGAGCGGGCGCAAAAACTGCTGCCGATCGTCTTTGGCCACAACGATCTTTTGCCGGCCAATATCCTCGACGACGGCAGCAGGCTGTGGCTGATCGATTTCGAATATGCCGGCTTCAACACGGCCATGTTCGACCTTGCCGGCGTCGCCTCCAACGCCGGCATGAGCGACGCGGAATCCTTCGCCTTCCTGACCGCCTATTTCATGAAGGAGCCGGACGAGGCAATCCGCCGCTCGCACGCCGCCATGCAATGCGCCTCGCTGTTGCGCGAGGCGATGTGGAGCATGGTGTCGGAACTCTATCTCGACGCGCCCGGCATAGACTACGTCGCCTACACCGAGGAAAACCTGGTTCGGCTCGACGCGGCGCTGGAAAACTACCGGACAAAATACGGGATCCTGAAATCATGACCTTGCCCAGCCAGGCCGCGGTCGTCGTCATCGGCGGCGGCATCATCGGCTGTTCGACAGCCTATCATCTGGCGCGCGACCACAAGGCCGACGTCGTGCTGCTCGAACAGGGCAAGCTGACCTCGGGCTCGACCTGGCATGCCGCCGGCCTGGTCGGGCAATTGCGCTCGTCTGCCTCGATCACCCGCGTGCTCAAATACTCGGTCGACCTCTACAAGGGGCTGGAGGCCGAAACCGGCCTTGCCACCGGCTGGAAGATGACCGGCTGCCTGCGGCTAGCCACCAATGCCGACCGCTGGACCGAGTACAAAAGACTGGCGACGACGGCGAAAAGCTTCGGCATGGACATGCATCTTTTGTCCCCGGCCGAGGTCAAGGCGATGTGGCCGCTGATGGAGACCGGCGATCTCGTCGGCGCCTCCTGGCTGCCGACCGACGGCCAGGCGAGCCCCTCCGACATCACCCAGTCGCTGGCCAAGGGCGCGCGCATGCATGGCGCCAGGCTGTTCGAGGATGTCCGCGTCACCGGCTTCGAGATGAGGAATGGCCGCATCACGGCGGTGAAGACCAACCAGGGCGATATCGCCTGCGACAAGGTGGTGAACTGCGCCGGACAATGGGCGCGGCAGGTCGGCGCCATGGCCGGCATCAACGTGCCGCTGCAGCCGGTCAAGCACCAGTACATCATCACCGAGAAGATTCCGGGGCTGGCGACCGATGCGCCGACGCTGCGCGATCCCGACCGGCGCACCTATTTCAAGGAGGAGGTCGGCGGGTTGGTGATGGGCGGCTACGAGCCGAACCCACAGGCATGGACGACCGGTCTTCCCGGGGGCGACGTGCCCAACGATTGGGAATTCCGTCTGTTCGACGACGACTACGACCACTTTGAGCAGCATATGAGCCAGGCGATCGCGCGCGTGCCGGCGCTGGAAACCGTCGGCGTCAAGCAGATGATCAACGGGCCGGAAAGCTTCACGCCGGACGGCAATTTCATTCTCGGCACAGCGCCCGAATGCGCCAACATGTTCGTCGGCGCCGGCTTCAATGCCTTCGGCATCGCCTCGGGCGGCGGCGCCGGCTGGGTATTGGCGCAGTGGGTGGTCGATGGCGAGGCGCCGCTCGACCTGTGGGTGGTCGACATCAGGCGCTTTTCCAACCTGCACCGCGACCGACAATGGGTGCGCGAACGCACGCTGGAAGCCTATGGCAAGCATTACACGATCGGCTTCCCGCACGAGGAGTATGCGTCAGGCAGGCCGCGCATCGTCTCGCCGCTTTACGACAGGCTGAAACAGCAGCGCGCCGTGTTTGGATCCAAGCTCGGCTGGGAGCGGCCTAACTGGTTCGCGCCCGAAGGCGTCGAGCCGCAGGACATCTATTCGATGGGCCGGCAGAACTGGTTCGCGGCGGTCGGCGACGAACACCGGCATGTGCGCGAGCATGTCGGCATCTTCGACCAGTCGTCCTTCGCCAAATACGAGTTGAGCGGCCCCGACGCCGCCAAGGCACTGGACTGGATCTGCGCCAACGATGTCAGCAAGCCGGTCGGCCGGCTGACCTACACGCAGCTTCTCAACACGCGCGGCGGCATCGAGGCCGACCTGACCGTGGCGCGGCTGGCCGAGGACAAATTCTACATCGTCACCGGCACCGGTTTCCGCACCCATGATGCCTCGTGGATCAGCGACCATATCGGCGAGGGCCTCGATGCCGGGCTGACCGACGTCACCGAGGATTTCGGTACGCTGTCGCTGATGGGGCCGCGTGCTCGCGACGTGCTTTCAGCGGTGAGCGAGGCCGATGTGTCGAATGCCGGCTTCCCGTTCGGCCATGTTCGCGAGATCACCATCGCCAGCCACACGGTTCGAGCGCTGCGCGTCACCTATGTCGGCGAGCTCGGCTGGGAACTGCATGTGCCGATCGCGGCGACAGGCGAAGTCTTCGACGCGCTGATGACGGCGGGCGAGACGCACGGCATCCGCCCGGTCGGCTACCGCGCGCTGGAATCGCTACGGCTGGAAAAAGGCTATCGCGCCTGGGGTTCCGACATCACGCCCAACGACACGCCGCAGGAGGCCGGGCTCGGCTGGGCGGTCAAGTTGCGCAAGAACACCGATTTCGTCGGACGGCGGGCGCTCGAGAAGGTTGGCGGCGCGCCGTTGAAGAAGCGTTTTGCCGGCTTCACGGTCGACAATTCCGAAATCGTGCTGCTTGGCCGCGAGACCATCCTGCGCAATGGCGAACCGGTCGGTTATCTCACCAGCGGCGGCTATGGCTACACGCTGGGCAGGAACATCGGCTATGGCTATGTGCGCAACGGTGACGGGGTGAGCGACGATTTTCTCACCAGGGGCGACTATGAGCTGGTCGTTGCGATGGAACGGACGCCGGCCAAAATCCATCTCGAGCCGATGTACGATCCTTCAGCGGAGAGAGTGAAGGCCTAATTCACCCGCAGGGCGAGACCGCGGCTGGGCACGGTGTCTGCCTCCCCCGGCATGGAGACGTAAGGGCGCGTTTCCTCGGCGCGGGTGACGATGCCTTGCGCTTCGAGTTCAGCGATGCGCGCGGCAAAGCCCTGATCCCACAGCGTGTTCTTGACCGTCAGCACGATCACGCCGCCCGGGCGGCAGACGCGGATCAATTCGTCCAGCCCTTCAACGCCGACATGGCCTGAGGTGAAGACGCCGGCCGAAACGATTCCGGCATAGGCATCGTCGGCAAAGGGCAGCTGGCCACCGAGCGCCAGGCAATGCAGCGCGGTATACACGCCCTTGCGGGCGGCCTGATCCAGCATGCCTTGCGAGATGTCCAGCGCCTCGACTTGCGGATAGCCGGTAATATCAAGCCATTCGCCGATGAGCCCTGTGCCGGCGCCGGCATCGAGCAACGGTGCGGCGCCCCGCGGCAAATGGCGGGCGATCAGAGCGAGGCAGATCGTCGGATGACGGTAACCGGCGGCTGACATATCGGCGTCATAGGTCTGCGACCAGCGATCATAGAGGGCGGCCACTTCCTCCGGCCGCTTCGCGGCATAGGCTGCGCTGAGCGCGCCCAGCTGTTTACCGTCCGTCATCGTTGGTTTGCCGCCTGATCGAGTTGCCTTCGATCAGATCATAGCCAAACGGTGAAAACTGTGGAACCGTCCCGACCATAAATAAGGCGTGAAGGCAAACACGGGGCATGACGATGGACGAGGTGCGAGCGGCGCTTGGCGCTATTCCCATGCTGGCCGGCTATACCGGGCCACTGGACCGGCTTGGCGGCCTCACCAACCTCGTCTTCAAGGCCGGCGATCTCTGCCTGCGCATTCCAGGCAAAGGCACCGAGGAATACATCAACCGCGCCAACGAAACGGTGGCCGCGCGCGAAGCAGCGAAGGCCGGGGTCAGCCCGGAAGTGCTGCATGCCGAGGCCGGCACCGGCGTGATGGTGACGCGCTTCATCGCTGGCGCGCAGACGATGTCGCCGGAGAAATTCAGGGAAAGGCCGGGCAGCCCCGCCCGCGCCGGCGAAGCCTTCCGCAAGCTGCACAATTCCGGTGCGGTGTTCCCCTTCCGCTTCGAGCTGTTCGCGATGATCGACGACTATCTCAAAGTGCTGTCAACCAAGGACGTCGCCCTGCCAGCCGGCTATCACGACGTGGTGCGCGAGGCCGACAGCGTGCGCTCGGCGCTGGCAGCCCATTCGCTGCCGCTTGTCGCTTGCCATTGCGACCCGCTATGCGAGAACTTCCTCGATACGGGCGAGCGGATGTGGATCGTCGACTGGGAATATTCGGGGATGAACGACCCGCTCTGGGATCTCGGCGACCTTAGCGTCGAAGGCAAGTTCGACGCGGACCAGGACGAGGAGCTGATGCGTGCCTATTTCGGCGGCGAGGCGAGGCCTGCGGAGCGCGGCCGGGTCGTCATCTACAAGGCGATGTGCGATCTGTTGTGGACGCTATGGGGATTGATCCAGCTCGCCAACAACAACCCGGTCGACGATTTCCGCGCCTATGCCGACGGCCGCTTCGCCCGCTGCAAGGCATTGATGGAGGCCCCGGAATTTTCCCTGCACCTGGCGGCTGTGCGTTTGGGGTAGAGCAATTCCAAGTGACAGCGGCTTTGGCGCTCCCGCGATTCTATCAAGCGCCCGAATGCCTGTGTCGCGTCTACCTGAAAACCCGCTCTATTTCACTCAACGTCACTGTGTCGTCAGACTTTTTGCAATACCAAATGATCAGCGCGATGGTACCGATGGGAAACAATCCCATCAGGAGCTGATGCCAACCGCTTCGGTTGATGTCGTGCAGCCGGCGGGTGGTCATGGCCAGTGTCGGCAGAAGGGCGGCCAGGTTCCATATCGATGAGATAATTTCATTCTTCACAACGGCATCAACTATGACGAGAATGACGCCGACAATGAAAAGGAAGAGGTAGGAATACCAGAACTCCGAGCGACTGGCCCTGCCGGAAAAATTCACATAATTTCGAAAGAAACTCGAAATAGCTTCAGTAAAATTCATCGGAGGCGGCATTTCTCCGAAGCGATTGCCGCCAGCTGGCGCTGCTCTTAGAACAAACACCAATGGCAAGCCGATCAGGACTAGAACGATCAGCCAATGCCATATAGAGAAACTGCCCATTATCCCCCCCTCTATCGCAGTCTTTGCAGAGATATTGATCTTGCCTCTCCCGGCCAAGAATCAATCTCGTATTGCTCCTCAAAAGCAACGTACACCGCAAAAAATATCGATGTAAATACCGGACCTTTTGACCGGAAACCCAGGCGAATTCCGGGTGATAGCCTTCAGCGACTAAACGCGTCGCTTCGTGTGACGCGCCGTATGCTTTGTCTGGATGCAGTAGCGGACGGAAAGCGATTTCATACTTTCCTGAGCTGCCTCAATTGACGCCCTTCGGCACGTTTTCGGGTGGCACCGTGGTGTCGACGACCTTCTGGCGGTGGAAGATGAACAGGCCGGCGAGAACGATGATGCCGGAGCCGATCAGGATGCGCGGGCCTGGAACGTCGCCGAAGAACACCAGCCCGAACACTACCGCCCACAGGAGCAGCGTGTAGTGCAGCGGCGCCAGCGTCGAGGCCGGCGCCAGCTTGAGTGCCCGCGTGATCATCAGATGGGCGCTGCAGGAGACGATGCCGAGCAGCAACATGGCGCCAAAATCGAGTGCCGAAGGCGTCTGCCAGGCGCCGATGGTCAGCACGCCGCCGACCAGCAGCGTGCCGATCGTCTGCCATGTCACCAGATTGGTGTCGCTGGTGCCGCGCAGCCGCCGGTTGAGGATGATGGCGAAGGCAAAGGCGAGGCTGCCAACGAGCGCAAAGCTCGACGACAGCGAGAATGCCGCGGAAGATGGCTTCAGCATGATCACCACGCCGCAGAAGCCGAGCAGGATCGCCACCCAGCGGCGCCAGCCGACCTTTTCGCCAAGCAGGAAATGCGACAGCGCCGCGACATAGATCGGCCCGGCCATGTAGAAGCTCATCACATCGGCGAGCGGCAGATAGACGACGGCGGCGTAGAACAAAGCGGTGTCCAGCGTCGTCGCCAACACGCGCAGGATCTGCAGCCCAGGCCGCTCCATCTGGAACAGTTTGCCGGCGCCCTGGTTAGCGATCATCGGGCCAAGCACGATAAACGCGCCAATCGAGCGGATCAGCACGACCTGGCCGACCGAGAAACTGGCGACCAGCCACTTGCCCATGGCATCGTTCAACGCAAACAGGAAGTCGCCGGCCAGCATCAGCAAGATGCCGGCCAGAAGCACGTTCCTGATTGTGGAATTCTGCGCCACGGGTTGCGTCATGCCGATCCCGATTCCTCCCTCGCGTCAGCCGCGTCCTAAACGGAAGCGCCCGCTTTGACGAGGAGAAATCCCGAAATCGGCAAGGCCAGCGCCGGGAATCGGCTGTATCTAGGTGGTTATGTGCCTACGGTTCACCAGCGCCGGCCTGCCAAGCAGGGAAAGCCTGGTATCCTGCCTCGTCCGCTCAGCCACCACCTTGCCCCTGGCGATGACGCAGATGCGCTCGGCGCGCAGGCGCAGGGCCTCGATCGGATTGCCGGCGTCGAGGATGACAAGGCTGGCGCGCTTGCCGACGGCCAGGCCGAGGTGGTCCAGCCCCATGATGGCGGCATTGACGTTGGTGACCATGTCGAAGCAGCGCGCCATGTCGGCCGGGCTCGACATCTGGGCGACGTGCAGGCCCATGAAGGCGACGTCGAGCATGTCGGCGGTGCCCAGCGAATACCAGGGATCGAGCACGCAATCCTGGCCCCAGCCGACACGGATGCCGAGCGCCTGCATTTCCTTGACACGGGTCATACCACGCCGCTTCGGAAACGTATCGTGGCGGCCCTGCAGCATGATGTTGATCAGCGGATTGGGGATGGCGGAGACGCCGGCCTCGGCGATCAGCGGCAGCAGCTTCGAGACGTAGTAATTGTCCATCGAATGCATCGACGTGAGGTGTGAGCCGGCCGCCCTGCCTTGCAGGCCCAGGCGCTGCGTCTCATAGGCCAGCTGCTCGATGTGGCGCGACAGCGGGTCGTCGGTCTCGTCGCAATGCAGGTCGACCATCAGGCCGCGGTTTGCCGCGATCTGGCAAAGTTCGGTCACCGATCGCGTGCCGTCGGCCATGGTGCGCTCGAAATGCGGAATGCCGCCGACGATGTCGACGCCCATGTCCAGCGCGCGAATGGTGTTCTCACGCGCCTTCGGTGAGCGGTAGAAGCCGTCCTGCGGGAAAGCCACGAGCTGCAGGTCGATATAGGGTGCGATCGTTTTCTTGACGTCGAGCAAGGCCTCGACCGCGAGCAAACGGTCATCGCAGACATCGACATGGGTGCGGATGGCGAGCAGGCCCATCGACACCGCCCAATCGCAATAGGCGAGCGCGCGGTCGCGCACCGCCTCATGCGTCAAAAGCGGCTTCAGTTCCCCCCATAGCGCAATGCCTTCGAGCAGCGTGCCCGAGGCGTTGATGCGCGGAATGCCATAGGACAGCGTTGCATCCATGTGGAAATGCGGATCGACGAAGGGCGGCGAGACCAGATTGCCGCTTGCATCGACCTCGCTCCGCGCGGCCCCCTGCAGTTTGGGCTCGATCGCCGCGATCGTCTCGCCGCTGATGCCGATATCGGCAATCCTGCCATCCGGCAGCGTGCCGCCACGAACGATAAGGTCGAAATCCATCTGTCGCCATCCCTGCAGAATCACCCAGCCATGGTGGCGCAAAAGGCAGCTTGCCGCAGCCGTTTCTTTCGGCGGCCGCGAAAGGTTCCCTCTGGCGTTAACTCGCTCTATAAGCCGCCTTTCGTCCACGCAGCGATCGGCTTCGGACTCAAGGCCATAGTCGCAAACCATGGAAGTCCCTTGTGAACTTGAACTTGCCGTTCCTGAAACGCGACGAACGCTCGGCGGAGAACCAGCGCCTTATCGTGCGGCTGGTCAGGGAATCGTTCGGACAGCATAAGTTCGGATACGGTGCCGCCATCCTGTCGATGCTGGTGGTGGCCGGCACGACGGCTGCCAGCGCCTGGATCCTGCGCGAAATCACCAATGAATTCGTGATCGACAAACGGATCGACCGCGTCAACATGATTGCCGCGGCGGTCGCCGGAATTTTCATTCTCAAGGGCCTCGCCAATTTCATCCAGGCCTATTTCATGAGCCGGGTCGGCAATGCCATCATTGCCGACCGGCAGCGCAAGATCTACGACCGCATCCTGGCGCAAGGCATCGAATTCTACCATTCGACCTCGTCATCCGACCTGATCACCCGCATGACCAACAATGCGCAGGCGGCACGCAACGTGCTCGACCTGATCGTCACCTCCTATGTGCGCGACCTGGTCACCCTGCTTGCCCTGATTGGGGTCATGGTCTGGCAGCAGCCGGCGCTGTCGCTGATCTGCTTCGTCGTCGGGCCGCTGGCCATCTATGGCGTCAACCGCATTCTGAAGCGCGTGCGCAAATTCGCCGCGATGGAATTCCGTTCGGTCGGCCAGATCATTCAGGTCATGCAGGAAACCGCGATCGGCGTGCGTGTGGTCAAATCCTTCAACCTCGAAGGCTTGATGCGCAAGCGCATGTACAAGGCAGTGGCTGATGTCGAGGATCGGGCCAACAACATCGCTGCGCTGGAGGCCGTAACCAGCCCGGTGATGGAGACGCTGGCCGGCCTGGCGATCGCCGGCGCCGTGATGGTCAGCGGCTTCCTGGTCCTGCAGGGCGGCCAGATGCCGGGCAACATCATGGCCTTCATCGCAGCGCTGCTGCTGGCCTATGAACCGGCCAAGCGCCTCGCACGCGTCCGGATCTCCTTGGAAAGCGGCATTGTCGGCGTGCGCATGATGTTCCAGCTCGCCGACACGCCGCTGACGCTGGCCGAGAAGCACGATGCAAAGCCGCTTCGGGCCGGGCCCGGCGAAATCCGGTTCGATGCCGTCAGCTTCGCCTACCAGGATGGCCCGCCGGTGCTCGAAGGGTTCGACCTGACCCTTGCGCCCGGCAAGATGACGGCGCTGGTCGGGCCTTCAGGCGGCGGCAAGTCGACCATCCTGAACCTGATCATGCGCATGTACGACCCGAAGAGCGGCAAGGTGCTGCTTGACGGCCAGGACATTTCCCATGCCACGCTCGCCTCGCTCAGGGAAAAGATCGCCTATGTCAGCCAGGACACGTTCCTGTTTGCCGGCACCATCATGCACAACATCCGGCTCGGGCGCGAGGGCGCGACCGATGAAGAGGTGATCGCCGCCGCCAAGGCGGCCAACGCGCATGACTTTATCATGGCGCAAGCGAAGGGCTATGAGACGGATGTTGGCGAGAATGGCGGCCTGCTGTCGGGCGGCCAGCGCCAGCGCATCTCGATCGCGCGCGCCATGCTGCGCGATGCCGAAATCCTGCTGCTCGACGAAGCGACCAGTGCGCTCGACGCCGAATCCGAAGCGCTGTTCCGCGAGGCGCTGCAGCAGCTGACCGAAGGCCGCACGACGATCGTCATCGCCCACCGCCTGTCGACCGTGCACCAGGCCGACACCATCGTGGTGCTGGAGGGCGGCAAGGTGGTGGAAAGCGGAGCGCACCGGGCGCTGCTCAGGCAGGGCGGGCTTTACCAGAAGCTTTATGAATATCAGTTGATGCCGTGAAGGGTGTTTTCCGGATGTCGGAGCCAAGCCCCCTCATCCGGCCCTTCGGGCCACCTTCTCCCCGAGGGGAGAAGAGGTCGTAAACGCCAGCGCTCTCCTCTTCTCCCCGCCGGGGAGAAGGTGGCCGCGTAGCGGTCGGATGAGGGGGCTGGCGCAGACCTCACTCCGGCACGTGCCTCACCGCGCCCTTGTCGGCGCTGGTGGCGAAGGCGGCGTAGGCGCGCAGTGCCGTTGTCACCTTGCGCTTGCGCTTTTCCTCGGGCTTCCAGGCCAACGCACCCTTGGCGTCCATCACGGCCCGGCGGCTGGCAAGCTCCTCGTCGCTGACGGCGAGACGGATGGTGCGGTTGGGGATGTCGATCTCGATCGTGTCACCTTCCTGCACCAGCCCGATCACACCGCCTTCGGCGGCTTCCGGCGACGCATGGCCGATCGACAGGCCCGACGTGCCGCCGGAGAAGCGACCGTCGGTAACGAGTGCGCAGGCCTTGCCGAGGCCTTTCGACTTCAGATAGCTGGTCGGATAGAGCATTTCCTGCATGCCGGGGCCGCCGCGCGGGCCTTCATAGCGGATGACGACGACATCGCCAGCCTTGATCTCGTTCGACAGGATTGCCTTGACCGAGGCGTCCTGGCTCTCGAAGACCCGCGCCGGGCCGGTGAATTTCAGGATCGACTCGTCGACGCCGGCGGTCTTCACGATGCAGCCGTCGACCGCCAGATTGCCTTTCAGCACGGCAAGGCCGCCATCTCTGGAGAATGGCGTCTGCGCCGAGCGAATGACACCTTTCTCGCGGTCAAGGTCGAGATCGTCCCAGCGGCGATCCTGGCTGAAGGCGACCTGGGTCGGCACGCCGCCCGGTGCGGCAAGGAAGAAATCGCGGACACTCTGGCTGGAAGTGCGCGAAATATCCCAATGATCAAGCGCCTCGCCGAGGCTCGCGGTGTGCACCGTCGGCAGATCGCGGTTGAGCAGCCCGGCATTATCGAGCTGGCCGAGGATGGCCATAATGCCGCCGGCACGATGGACGTCTTCCATGTGCACGTCGGACTTGGCCGGCGCCACCTTGCAGAGCACCGGAACACGGCGCGACAACCGGTCGATATCCTCCATGGTGAAGTCGACCTCGCCCTCATGCGCGGCGGCCAGGATGTGCAGCACCGTGTTGGTCGAGCCGCCCATGGCGATGTCGAGCGTCATGGCGTTTTCGAAAGCGCCCTTCGATGCAATGCTGCGCGGCAGTGCCGTCTCGTCATCCTGCTCGTAATAGCGCTGGGCGAGATCGACGATGAGATGGCCGGCCTCGACGAACAGCCGCTTGCGGTCGGCGTGCGTGGCCAGCGTCGAGCCGTTGCCCGGCAGCGACAGGCCGAGCGCCTCGGTCAGGCAATTCATCGAATTGGCGGTGAACATGCCCGAGCAGGAGCCGCAGGTCGGGCAGGCCGAGCGCTCGATGATCTTGACGTCCTCGTCGGAAATCTTGTCGTCGGCGGCCGCCACCATGGCGTCGACGAGGTCAAGCGCCTGGGTCTTGCCGGCCAGCACCACCTTACCGGCCTCCATCGGCCCGCCGGAGACGAACACGGTTGGGATGTTGAGGCGCAGCGAGGCCATCAGCATGCCGGGAGTGATCTTGTCGCAGTTGGAGATGCAAACCATGGCGTCGGCGCAGTGCGCATTGACCATGTATTCGACGGAATCGGCAATCAGTTCGCGCGACGGCAGCGAATAGAGCATGCCGTCATGGCCCATGGCGATGCCGTCATCGACGGCGATGGTGTTGAATTCCTTGGCGACGCCGCCGGCCTTTTCAATCTCGCGCGCCACCAGCTGGCCAAGATCCTTCAAATGGACATGGCCCGGCACGAACTGGGTGAAGGAGTTGACCACCGCGATGATCGGCTTGCCGAAATCCGAGTCCTTCATGCCGGTGGCGCGCCAGAGGCCGCGGGCGCCGGCCATGTTGCGGCCATGGGTGGTGGTGCGGGAGCGATAGGCGGGCATGTTTTTTCCTTGGTGGCTGGCCGCAGCCAAGGAATGGCGCGGCGGAGCTGAATTCGGACCGCAAGCGTTATAGACGCGCAAGTATGGTCTGGCCACAATTTTGCAATGCGCCAGATTCCTCGAAAACGAGAGCCTTGAATAAATTGCACACCCCTGTCGGATTGCGTGCCGCACGGCCGTCCTTGGGTAGACGGCACGGAAATGGCACCATTCTCGGAGTCAGCCGTTTCACCGCGATAGCAAAGAGCAAACGGAGGAGCACGACATGCAAAAGATCACCACCTGCCTGTGGTTCGACAACCAGGCCGAAGAGGCGATGAATTTCTACGTGTCCATCTTCAAGAATTCGAAGGTGCTGAGCGTGATGCGTTGGCCCGAAGGCCACGCCGATGAAGGCAAAGCGCTGGTGACCACGTTCGAACTCGACGGCGTGCAGTTCCAGGCGCTCAACGGCGGACCGCAATTCAAGTTCAACGAGGCGATGTCACAGTCGATCGACTGCAAGACGCAGGAAGAGGTCGATTATTTCTGGGACAAGCTGATCGAAGGTGGCGGCGAACCGTCGCAATGCAGCTGGCTGAAGGACAAGTTCGGCGTCTCCTGGCAGGTCGTGCCGGAACAGCTGCCGCGCCTGCTCAGTGATCCGGACCGGGCCAAGGCCGGCCGGGTGATGTCAGCGATGATGCAGATGAGCAAGATCGACATTGCCAAGATCGAAGAGGCGGCCAGAGGCTGAGAGAAGCCTTCAACCCCGGCGCTGCCCCTCATCCCTTCGGGCACCTTCTCCCCGTGAACGGGGAGAAGGAAGAGGCGCCTATGCCGCCTGGTCGCGGACCTGATAGTCCTTGATGGTGGCGAAGCGGATGGCTTTCCAGCGTTCGGCCTCGTAATTCAGCGAGAAAGCGTGCTGGGCCAAAAACACCGGATCGTTGTCGAGATCCCTGGCAATGTCGCCGCGATGCGCCTCGATGAAGCGAAGCGTCTCCGCCTTGTCGTCGGCCGAAATCCAGCGGCAGACGGAAAAGCGCGACATCTCGAATTCGACCGGCAGCGTGTATTCGAAATTCAGCCGCTCCTTCAAGACGTCGAGCTGCAGGGCGCCGACGACACCGACGATGGCCGGCGAGCCGTCCTCGGGCGAGAACAACTGCACGACGCCCTCCTCGGCCATCTGGTGTAGCGCTTCCTTGAGTTTCTTCGCCTTCATCGCGTCGCCGAGGCGGACGCGGCGCAGGATTTCCGGGGCGAAATTCGGCACGCCTCTGAAAAGAATCTCCTCGCCCTCGGTCAGCGTGTCGCCGATGCGCAGCGTGCCGTGGTTGGGGATGCCGACGACGTCGCCGGCAAAGGCTTCGTCCGCAGTGACGCGGGTGCGGGCGAAGAAGAACTGCGGCGCCGACAGGCTCATCGGCTTGCCTGTGCGCACCAGCTTGGCCTTCATGCCGCGCTCGAGCTTGCCCGAACAGACGCGCACGAACGCGATGCGGTCTCTGTGGTTGGGGTCCATATTGGCCTGGATCTTGAAGACGAAGGACGTCATCTTGTCCTCCGTCGCCTCGACCTTGCGAGTGTCGGCCTCCTGCGCGCGCGGCGGCGGGCCGAAGGCGCCGAGCGCCTCGATCAGGTCGCGCACGCCATAATTGCGCAGCGCCGAGCCGAAATAGACCGGCGTCAGATGGCCCTCGCGAAAGGCTTCTATGTCTAGGGGTCTGCACGCTTCGCGCGCGAGCTCGAGCTCCTCGATGAAGGCCTCGCGCTCGTTTTCCGGCAGCAGGCCGGCGACGCGGTTGGAATCGGGGCCGTTGACCGGCGTGCGCTCCTTCTCGTCGTCGCCCCTGCGTACGGCGTTCAGCGCCAGATGATAGGTGCCGGAGAAATTCTTGCCGCGGCCGATCGGCCAGGTGATGGGCGCTGTATCCAGCGCCAGCTTCTGCTCGATCTCGTCCAGGATCTCGAAGGGATCGCGGCTTTCGCGGTCCATCTTGTTGACGAAAGTGATGATCGGGATGTCGCGCAGCCGGCAGACCTCGAACAGTTTCAGCGTGCGCGGCTCGATGCCCTTGGCGGCGTCGATGACCATGACGGCGCTATCGACCGCCGACAGCGTGCGGTAGGTATCGTCGGCGAAGTCCTCGTGGCCGGGCGTGTCGAGCAGATTGAAGACATTGTCTTCGTACTCGAAGGTCATCACCGAGGTGACGACCGAAATGCCGCGCTCGCGCTCGATCTTCATCCAGTCGGAGCGGGTCTGGATCTTGTCCTTCTTGGCCTTGACCTCGCCGGCAAGCTGGATGGCGCCGCCGAACAGCAGCAGCTTTTCGGTGAGCGTGGTCTTGCCGGCGTCCGGGTGCGCGATGATCGCGAAAGTGCGGCGACGCGCCACTTCCTCTGGTATTGTTTCGGCCATTCTCTGGGATTTCCGTGTGACAGGCCGGGCTTCTAGCAGCGTAGTGCCGGGCTGTCGACCGCTCCGGCAGCGCGGACGCCGCCGGATGCCGCTCCATCAAGCCTAAGTGCATTTCGACATTGGCAAGCAGCCGTAGGAATGCCACTTGGATGAACATCCCTTGGAATCACGAGACGGAGGAGCGGGCATGGCCGCGGCGAAAAAGGTCATCGTCATCGGTGCCGGTATCATCGGTGCCTCGATCGCCTGGCATCTGACCAGAGCCGGTGCACAGGTGACGGTCGTTTCCGAAAGCGGTGCGGGCGGCGTCGCCACACCCAACTCCTTCGCCTGGATCAATGCCAGCTGGGGAAATCCCGAAGTCTATTTCCGGCTGCGCACCCGCGCCATGGCCGAGTGGAGACGGCTGGCAGATGTGCTGCCCGGGCTGCCGCTCGCCTGGTGCGGCGGGCTGTGCTGGGACCTGCCGCCCGACCGGCTCGAAGCCTATGCGGCCGAACACTCTTCATGGGGCTACGGCATCGAACGCGTTGGCCGTGAGCGGGCGGCGCAAATCGAGCCTAATCTCGTAGAGCCTCCAGAATTCGCCGTTTATGTTGCGGAAGAAGGCGTGGCCGAGCCGGTTGCGACGGCCAGGACCCTGCTCGCGGATGCCGAACGGCACGGCGCGCGGGTCATTGCCAGCACGGTTTCGGCGCTGGCCCAGGCCGGCGGCAAGATTACCGGCGTGGACACATCGCATGGACTGATTGCCGCCGACGAGGTGGTGATCGCGGCTGGCGTCGGCGCCCCGGCCATTGCCGCGACGGCCGGGATCAGCCTGCCGATCGAGACGCCATCTGGCCTGATCGTCCATTCGCGGCCATACAAAAGGCTGCTGAACGGGCTGGTGCACGCCGAGAGGCTGCACATGCGCCAGACCGCCGAGGGCCGCATCATCGCCGGCTCGGATTTCGCCGGCGGCGATCCCGGCGAGAACCCCGAAGCGACCACGCGCGACGTGTTCGCGGTGGCGAAGGCAGCGTTGCGCGATGCCGAGGGGCTGGAACTGGATTTCCACACCATCGGCTACCGCCCCAAGCCGATCGACGGTTTTCCGATCATCGGCCGTGCCGAAGGCATGGACGGCCTCTATGTCGCGGTGATGCATTCCGGCATCACGCTGGCGCCGGCCGTCGGCCTGTTTGCCACAAGGGAGATTCTTGGCGGCGAGCGCGACCCGTTGCTGGCGCCCTATGGGTTGTCGCGCTTCGCTCAGTAGCCGGGCGGGCGGCGGAAGCCGCCGCTGAACGGCTCCATCGCCGCCGCAATACCAAGCAGCCGGGATTCCGACCAGCGCTTGCCGACCAGTTGCAAGCCGATCGGCAGGCCGTCGCGATCTTCTCCGCACGGGATGGAAAGCGCGGGATGGCCGCTGTAGTTGAAGACGGCGCCATAGGCCGGCAGCATCCGGTAGCTTTGGTCCTTGCCGTCGACCTTGATCAGCGTGCCCGGCGCGCAATGCGGGAAGGCCGTGGTCATGGCGACCGGGCAGAGCAGCGCATCCCAGTTTTCGAAGAACTGTTCCCAGGCGAGAATGGATTTGTCGCGGTGGGCGAGAGCTTCGAACCAGCGCGAGACTGACGTCGGCTGCTCCAGCGGTTCGGGCTGCGCGGCTTCCATCATCATGCCGATCAGCGCGCCGCCTTGCGCAAGATCGTCGTGCAGATCGAGCTTGGGCAGATTCGCTTCCTCGACGATCGCGCCTGCCAATTGCAGCTGGTTTGCCAGATTTTCGACCGCGGCGCTGATGTCGCCGGCCACCAGGAAACCGGGGAAGGACGGTGCGAAGGCGATGCGCAGTGCCTTGAGGTCGAGCTTAGGCATGGCCTCGACAGGCACCGGCGCCAGATTGGTGTCGCGTCCGTCCGGCCCGGCGATGATCCGATAGATCAACGACAGATCGTCCACGCTACGTGCCAGCGGTCCGAGGCAGGACATCAGCCGCACGCTGCGCGCCGCACCACCCGGATCGGGGAAGGCGCCGGCCAGCGAGATGCGATGTTCCGTTGGTTTCAAGCCATAGACACCGCAGAAGGCGGCGGGCAGGCGGATCGAATCCTGCATGTCGGTGCCGACATCGAATGGCGTCATCCCGGCCGCGACCGCCGCTGCAGCACCGCCGCTGGAGCCGCCCGCGGTGCGCTCAAGGTTCCAGGGATTGTTGGTGCGGCCGAACAGCGGATTGTTCGACTGCCAGTCGGACAGCAGGGTCGCGACATTGGTCTTGGCCATCAGCACACCGCCAGCCGCTTTAAGCCTGGCAACGACCGGGCTGTCGTGTTTGGCGACATAGTCGGCGAAGGGCGGGAAACCGACCGTGGTTTTCATGCCACCGGTTTCGTGCGTGTCCTTCAGCGTGAAGGGAACGCCGTGCAGCGGTCCGGGCGTGGCGCCGCGTGCGAGTGTCGCGTCGGCCTGTCCAGCGCCTTCGTACGCGCCTTCCCTGTCGAGCAAGATGACGGCGTTAACGCCATCGTTGTGCCGGTCGATCTGCGCCAGATGGGCGTCGAGCGCTTCGACGGCGGAGATTTTGCGACGGGCGATGGCGGTGGCGAGATCGGTGGTTGAGGAGAAGGCGAGGTCCATGATCATGCTCCGGCTTGGCCGCACTTGCCCAATCAAGATGGCGGGCGGCGGCGCGACTTCAAGCGGAGTTGAGCATCGGAAGATTAGCCGCGTTTGATTGGAATTGCGCCAGCGAGGTCGGCGTTCTACGTCGGCCCCCCCTCTGTCCTGCCGGACATCTCCCCCTCAAGTGGGGAGATCAGATGTCATGACGGCTTTCGCCCAATCTCAGACGTTGAAAGAATGGCGCGGTAAGCGAAACTGCCAATCTCCCCACTTGAGGGGGAGATGTCCGGCAGGACAGAGGGGGGCGCTGTCCCGCGGCGTCGCCGCAATTTGCGATTAGACTGCCAGTGCCAGTCTGGCCGATGCCGGCGCGAACGGCCGAATGCTGATCCCATCCGTAGTCATAGTGACGAAGCTCGATGGCGGGATCGCCTGCCAGTCGCCGCCTTCGCGATCAAACGGCTCGGAGACGATGCAGCGGCCGCCCCTGCGCAAGACGGAAGTGTAGAGCGTCGGCGCGTGGGCGTCGCTGGCGTAGCGCACCGCGTGCAGCGCCTGCCCGTCCGAGAAGGCGGCAGTCAGTTTCAGCGCCGGTTCGAGGCCGGCCCGGCGCGAGGCTTCGAGCACGCGACTGGTCGCGCGCGACACGGCACCTTGCGGGTCGCCAGCCAACCCCTCGTCGATCATCAGCAGAAAAAACAGTTCGGAATCGGTGGTGCCTTCGCGCTGGTCGAAGACGGCGTCGGACAGCGAATTCTCAAGCGCCCGGCGGATTTTCTCGAAGCCGCCGATCTGGCCGTTGTGCATGAACGACCAGGGACCGGAGATGAAAGGATGGCAGTTCATGCGGCTGGTGGCGCCGCCGGTCGAGGCCCGCACATGGGCGAGGAAGAGGCCGGATTTGATCTGCCGGCACAGGCTCTTCAGATTGGGATCGGACCAGGCCGGCAGGATATCGCGGTAGAGACCAGGCTCGGGCCGGTCGCCATACCAGGCAAGGCCAAAACCGTCGCCATTGGTCGGCGACTTTGCTTCCTGGGCGCAATGGCTCTGAGCGATCAGCGAGTGACAGGGCGCGGTCAGAATGTCTTCGAGAAAGACCGCTTCACCGAGATAGGCCGCCCACCGGCACATCGCTTCTGTCGTCCTCTAGGCGCGATCCGGAAGAGCCATGGGCTCCTTGGTCGCGTGTGTGCCTCTGTTGTGCGTCCGCTCGTAAAGCTCGCGGACGATTCGGCTGGCGGTAGTCTCAAACAGAAACGGCAAGAAAGCGTGAATGAGTGCGGCGCCCGCCGCCATCAGCAAACGCGAGGAGAACCAGGCGGCAAAACCCATATGGCCGAAATAGGTTTCGCCAACCTTGGCCGGATGAGACGTGAAGATCCTTGCGAGCGACATTGAGGTCCCCTTCAGCGCTTGCGTTCCGATAGTGAGTATCCTGACACGCTTCGCCGGTTCATCGGTCTCAAAATATCCTTGTATATTGCCGCTCCATGGGACATTTATCCCAATATGGCGCTGGATATCGACGAAATAGACCGAAAACTGCTTGCCGAATTGCAACGCGACGGCACCTTGTCGGTCGACCAGCTGTCGGAACGCGTGGCGCTGTCGCGCAATGCCTGCTGGCGTCGCGTCAAGCGGCTGGAGGAGGATGGCGTCATCACCGGCCGCGTGGCGCTGGTCGATGCCGAAAAGCTCGGGCTTGGCCTGTCGGTGTTCATCCTGATCCGCACGTCCAACCATGATCCGGACTGGCTGCAGAAATTCCGGGCGGCGGTGACCGGTTTTCCCGAGATCACCGGCGTTTACCGGATGTCCGGCGACCTCGACTATGTCTTGCGTGCCCGCGTTGCCGACGTGAAGGCCTATGACCGGCTCTATCAGCGGCTGATCGCCAAGGTCGCGTTGTCGGACGTTTCCGCCTCCTTCGTGATGGAGGAGATCAAGGAGACGACGGTGGTTCCGATGGAACTGCGCTGAGATGTGCTCGGGTCATAGTGATGCCTGAAAGAAAGCCGTTGATAGCGGTGTGGGCGAATTGACCGAATCGGCAATCGCGCCGATAGGATCGATTTTATGCGCGCAGCCCTCCAAAACTCCTCCGTCATCGGTCCGACTGTCGGCTTCGTCAGATTGCCGCACGCTGAAGGACTACCCCTCCCCGCCTATGAAAGCACCGGCGCCGCCGGCATGGATCTGCGTGCGGCTGTGCCCGACGACCGGCCGCTGCTGATCCTGCCGGGCAAACGCGCCCTGGTGCCGACCGGGCTGATCCTGGAAATCCCCGAAGGCATGGAAGGCCAGGTGCGGCCACGCTCCGGCCTTGCTTTCAAACACGGCCTCACCGTCCTCAATTCGCCCGGCACGGTCGACAGCGACTATCGCGGCGAGGTGAAGGTGCTGCTGATCAATCTCGGCGACGAGGATTTTGCGGTGACGCGCGGCATGCGCATCGCCCAGATCGTTTTCGCTGTTGTAACGCAGGCGGCCGTCGAAGAGCGTTCGCTCGCCGGCGGCACAGCGCGGGGCTCGGGCGGGTTCGGATCGACCGGCACCGCCTGATGCCAATACCCAAACTTGTGATCTTCGACTGCGACGGCATTCTGGTCGACACGGAGAACTTGGCCAACCGGCGCCTTGCCGAATGGCTGAGCGCGGCCGGCTATCCGACAAACTTCGAATATTGCCGCAAGAATTTCTCCGGCCGCAGCATGCTCTCGGTGCAGAAGGAAATCGAGGAGACGACCGACGTTCGGCTCGGCGCCGATTTCGTCGATCGCTGGAACGCCGGCCTGCCGGACCTGTTTTCTCATGGCGTCGAGGCGATTCCCTATGTGCGGGAGTTCATCGAGGCGGTCCGCGCGGCCGGCATCCCCTATTGCGTCGCCACCTCGGCCAGGATTTCGAAGATGCACATCACGCTCGGCCAGACCGGGCTGTTGCCGCTGTTCGAACACGCGATGTTTTCCTCGACCATGGTCGGACGCGGCAAACCGTTCCCGGACCTGTTCCTGCATGCGGCCAAGACCATGGGCTTCGCGCCCGCCGACTGCATCGTCATCGAGGACAGCGTCGCCGGCACACAAGCCGGCATAGCCGCCGGCATGCGGGTGTTCTCCTATCACGGCGACCCCTATTCCGACCGCGATGGCCTGATCCAGGCCGGCGGCATCCTGTTCGACGACATGCGCGAACTGGCGGGGCTGGTGCCGATCCACTGATTGCCCGGGTTTGAAGGGCGAGCTGTACGGTTCTACAAGCTATGCTAGCTTTGCGGGTGCTTGCGGCCGGGGACGACAATCAGCATGTCAGGATTTTTGCATCGCCTCGCCTTTGCCTGCCTGCTGCTGCCATTGCTGTGGGGCACGGCTGGCGCTGAACACGCCGCCAATCCGGACCTCGGCAAATCCATCGTTGGCCACGCCGATACCACCTATGCCGATCTTGTCCGGATGTTCATCCCGGATTTGACGGCGAAGGATGATTATTTTGTCGGCTCCTCGCCGATCGAGATGCGGCACATCGCCGGCCCCGACAATGACACCTCGCCGCCGGAAGCAACCAGCGTTTTCAGCGCCGCCCTATTTGCGATAAAGGCCAACGGCAAGGACCGGTTGGCCATGCTGGTCGATCTCGGCGAGTCACCCGACAGCGCCGAGGGCTATGCCGTGCTGGCGCTTTACGATCTCACCGGCAAACCGAAACTGCTCGATGCAGTCAATGTGGCGACCGACCGCTTCACCTTCTTTCGCAGCTCCGGCAAACTCTCCCTGGGCGCAGATGACGATGCCTTGATGATCTCCAGCACGCATTTCAATTCGAACCAGGGTTATCTGTCGACACCGGTCATTCTGGTGCGTAGCGACCGTTTCGAACTGATCGACATCATCTACACGCTCGACGAAAATGTCTGTGCCTACAAACGCTCGCAGAACCTGGCTTTCCAGTCGCTGGACGACGGCCAACCCTATGCGGCGATCAAGGCCACCATAACCGACAAGACCGAGCCGAACGAAGAGGATTGTGATGAGCCGCCCCCACAGGCCGCCTCCGCCGACATTTCCGTGACCTACCACTGGGACAAAACGGCGGCGCGCTACGTCGCGGATTCCGACGCGTTCGAGAAATTGGCAGCAGAGAACGAGAAACGCTTCTGAACCAAGCGCATTCGTTTGCCCGGCCGGAGACAGCGCGATAGCATCCGCCCCGACATTCATGATGGGGAGCATTCATGGACAAGGGCAAGATCTTTCGCGACCTGCACGCCTCGACCTTCGTCATGCCCAATCCCTGGGATCCGGGCACGACCAAGTTGCTCGGTTCCTTCGGTTTCAAGGCGCTGGCGACGACCAGCGCCGGCTTTGCCTTTTCGCGCGGCCTGCCGGACGGCGCCGTGACCTTCGAGCAGATGATCCACCATTGCCGCGAGGTGACGGCGGCGACCGACCTGCCGGTCTCGGCCGACCTCGAGAAAGGCAAGGGCGACAGCGCCGAGCAGGCCGCCGAAACCATCTTCGCGGCGGAAGCGGCCGGCCTTGCCGGCTGCTCGATCGAGGACCACACTGGCGACCCCGACAAGCCGATCTATGATTTCGCGCATGCGGTCGAGCGCGTCGCGGCGGCGGTGGAGGCGGCGCGGGCGCTGAAACGCGATTTCGTGTTCACGGCGCGGGCCGAGAATTTCTTGTGGGGCAAGTCCGATCTCGACGACACCATCAAGCGGCTGCAGGCCTTCGAGAAGGCCGGTGCCGACGTGCTCTATGCGCCTGGGATCGGCGATGTCGAGATGGTGCGCACGGTCTGCTCGGCGGTCGGCAAGCCGGTCAACGTCATGGCGAAACCGGGTTTCACCATCGCCGATCTTTCGATGGCTGGTGTGAAGCGCATTTCGCTCGGCCCATGGCTGACCAACTTCGCCTACGGCATGCTGGAGACGGCGGCGCGCGAAATCCAGCAGGACGGCACGTTCGGTTTCACCCGCGCCGCCATGCCGTTCGGCAAGTTGCAGGCGCTGTTCGGCAAATCCCCGGGTTAAAGCAATTCCAGGAAAAGTGTGACACGGTTTTCCCGGGAAAAGCGCATCGCGCTTTCCCTAGGGAATTGCGCAAAACAAAGGCCTCAGCGGCGGCTTTCGCGCGCCGAAACCGCCTTGTGCAGATGCACCATCATGGCGGCGGCGAAGAGTGGCGTCACCAGATTGAGCAGCGGCACGGCAAGGAAAGCCGCGATGACCAGCCCGGCGAGGAAGACCGTGCCGGCATACTGCCGGCGCAAGGCCCTGGCTTCGTCCTCCGGGCGAAAGCGCATGGCGGCGAATTCGAAGAATTCGCGGCCGAGCAAATAGCCGTTGACGATGAAGAAGGCGGCGATGTTGATGCCCGGCACCAGCAGCAGCATGAGCGCCAAGATGTTGCCTGCTATAACGACGCCGAGGAACTTTATCGCCAGCACCATCGAGCGCAGCGCCGGCATGGCACGGCCGGGCGGGTCGCGTGGATAGTCGGTGCGCTCGACCACTTCGGCGACATCGTCGAGGAACAGGCCGGCGATCACCGCCGTGACCGGCGCAACAAGCAGCGCCATGCCGAAGGCAAGCGCGATTGCCGCGATGATGCCGCCCAGCCAGCCGGCCCATGACGGTATGCCGGGCAACAAGGTCTGGAGCCACGGCAGGGCCAGCCACTCGACAAGGCTGGTCAGGCCGAACCACAAGGCAACCAGCGCCAGCACGGTCAGGCCCAGCGTCTTGAAGAACACGGCACGAAACGGCGGCGAGAGCAGCTCGAAGGCCGCAGTGCGGGCAGCGTCGAAAATCACCGTGCTTCAACCCCAGGTCAGCGGACAGCGCCGTAAAGGCGGACGCTCACGAGATAGGCAGCGCGGCTCTTGAGCACAAGCACGTATCGCTATCGGGCAAAGGCAGGTTTCCTGACCGGAATGGTCATGGCCGCGACACCTGCAACGACGCAGGCCATGCCGAGCCACACGGTTGGCCCCAGGCTTTCGCCGAGGAAGACGGCGCCGATGCCGACGCCAATCGGCACGCGCAGATAGGCCTGCGACGTCGTGCCGACCGAACCCAGCGTGTGGATGAGGCGGAAATAGATAACGAAGGCGATCGCCGTCGAGAACGCCGACAGGCCAAGCAGGGCTAGGATCGATGCGGTCGAGGGCGTCAACGTCCAGGGCTGATCGACCACCAGGCTGAGCGGCACCAGCATGACCGCACCGCACAGCATCGAGCCGGCCGCCGGTAGCATCGGATCGAGGCCCTTGAAGCCACGGCCGAAGATCGCGGCAGCGGCGTAGCAGATCGTTGCGACGACGATGGCGACCTGCGCCCACAGTTCGTGACCGATGCCACCCAGCGCCTCGGTGCCGACAATGAGGCAGATGCCGGCTATGCCGGCGCCGACACCGATCAGCTTGCGCACGGTGACCGGCTCATGTCGGGTGATGAGCGCCGTCAGCAGGAAGGTGAAAATCGGCGAGGTGGAATTGAGGATGGTGGCCAGGCCGGCATCGACCGAGCGCTCGGCCGCGGCGATCAGCGTGAACGGTATGACGCTGTTGAGGCAGGCCTGGAAGGCGAAACGGCGCCAGGTGGCCGCGTCGCGCGGCATGGCAAGCCCACGCCAGCGGATGATGGCGAACAGGATGCCGCCGGCGATCAAGGTGCGGGCGGCGATGAAGGTGACCGGCGGGATCGTCTCGACGCCGATCTTGATGAAGGTGTAGGAAGCGCCCCACAGCACGGCCAGCACGCCGAGCAACGCCAGGTCGGTTGTCGTGTCGTTCTTTGCGGACATGGGCTTACCGTCTTCGGATGCGGTCGGTCGGGCCTGACTTGTAGGCAACGCCGCGAAGAAATGCTTCGTCCACGGTCGAATTGTCGTAGCGCCTGGCTGCTGCCATCACACGGGCGACGACAGAAAATCGGTTGCCAATTTTCGGGGTCATGCTGTAGACCCGCCCGAGCGTGGCAAGAAGCCGGCTCGGGTTTTTGGCGGAGACATTGATGCCGGATTATGACGTGCTTTGCATCGGCAATGCCATTGTCGACATCATCGCCCAGTGCGAGGAGGAATTCCTCGAGACCAACGGCATCATCAAGGGCGCGATGAACCTCATCGACACGCAGCGCGCCGAACTGCTTTACAGCCGCATGGGCCCGGCGATCGAGGCCTCCGGCGGCAGCGCCGGCAACACGGCGGCCGGGGTCGCCTCCTTCGGCGGACGCGCCGCCTTCTTCGGCAAGGTTTCCAACGATGCGCTGGGCGATATCTATGCGCATGACATCCATGCCCAGGGTGTCGCCTTCGACACCAAACCGCTCAAGGGCGAACCGCCGACGGCGCGCTCGATGATTTTCGTCACGCCCGACGGCGAGCGTTCGATGAACACCTATCTCGGTGCCGCCGTCGAACTCGGCCCGGAGGATGTCGAGGCCGACAAGGCCTCCGGCGCCAAAGTCACCTATTTCGAAGGCTACCTCTGGGATCCGCCACGCGCCAAGGAGGCGATCCGGCAGACGGCGAAGCTGGCGCACGCGGCGGGCCGCGAGGTTTCGATGACGCTGTCGGATTCGTTCTGCGTCGACCGCTACCGCGACGAGTTCCTCGACCTGATGCGCTCGGGCACCGTCGACATCGTCTTTGCCAACAGCCACGAAATCAAGTCGCTCTACCAGACATCGTCCTTCGACGAGGCGCTGGCCAAGATCCGCAAGGACTGCAGAATGGCCGCCGTGACGCGGTCCGAAAAAGGCTCGGTCATCGTGCGCGGCGACGAGACCGTGGTCATCCAGGCGACCGCGATCCGGGAACTGGTCGATACGACCGGCGCCGGCGACCTCTACGCCGCCGGTTTCCTGCACGGCTACACGCAAGGCCGCGACCTCAAGACCTGCGGCGACCTCGGCTCGCTGGCCGCCGGCCTGGTGATCCAGCAGATCGGCCCAAGGCCGAGGCAGAATCTGCGCCGCGAGGCGGAACTGGCTGGGTTGCTGTAGGGACAACTGCCGATCTCCCCCCTCGTGGGGGAGATGGCCGGCAGGCCAGAGGGGGGCGCTGTCCCGCCGGCATTTCCAATGTTTACCTCATGGCTTCAGGGCGCGGCGCAAGCATCGCTACGCAGTGATCCTTCGCGCCCCCCTCTGCCCTGCCGGGCATCTCCCCCACGAGGGGCCTGTTGCGTAATTCGCTGGTTGTGATTCTCTGAGATTGACGCTCGGAGGGAATCACGATGGCAGTGAAGCAGACGGGTCAGTTGAGCTTGGCGGAAGCCTTTCTGGGCGGCAAGTTGGCAGGCGGTTCTTCGCCACTCGATCGATTGTCAGGTCTGGTGAAGTGGTACCGCTTCGAGAAGCTACTCAACCCGCTGCGCGATGGTGGACCGGGTCGGGCTGCCTGGCCACCGTTGATCCTGTTCAA
>NZ_JBFUGJ010000033.1:0-34269 GCF_056402975.1 Mesorhizobium sp. P3_A9
TGTCGAGTTCCTCGTTTTCAAACGTCCTCCGTCGTCTTGATCTGCACATCCAAAACGGCGATTTGACAGCGGCTGCAAGTATTATTGAAAAAAACCCCCAGCTTAAGACGGATATTCGCGCCACGAAGGCGCGCGCTGCGATAAATAAAAATGCTAAAATTTTGACTCAATTTACGCGGTTCAAAGAAGCTATTTGCCGAGCTCCAGAACATGATATCGAGAACCTGGCGGCATTGCGATCCGTGCCGCAAGAGCTGCTCTCTCTGGCAGAAAAAAACCAAGCGACAGCCCAGCCGCTTCTGCGTTTGCGGCAACTGGCACTAGCTATCGACGATGTCGAAAAAGCGGTCCAGAGTGCGAGGCCAAAAAATGCACTCTATGGCGCAAAGGGCGAAGAGGCCTTGCTTGCAGCCGTGCGTACCTATGCGCAGGTGCTAGCCAGCTCCCCATCCACCTTCCCGCGCTATAAGGACCGTCTGCGTGATGCGTGGGCGCGCACAGAAGCGATGCAGGCGCTTACCAAGGCCGAGGGACACGGCCAGTTGAGGGCGACGGCACTTGCGCTTGCTAGCCATTGGAGCCGCCTTAACGAGCTTGCGGAGTTTCGCGCGCGCGAAACGCACTACCGCGAAGTTCGCGAACTTGCAGATAAGATTGCAAGCTTCGTTGCGACCGCCGATCGGCCTGGCGCGGATCCGGACGTGGTTTGCGCCATTTGGGAGGCCGCCCCCGATCTGGCCACCTCCGGCCTAGCGAGAGAGCCGCTGGCAAACGAAGACAGACGCACCCCCAACGCCATCTACGAACAATTTGTGAGCCGCCGACAGGAGTTGAAGCACCTGTCCGAAACGCTCAATACGATCGTACCGCCAGGTCACCCATACACCGAAGCCGCCCTCAAGGCCGCATCCACCCGGGTCAAGAGCCACATAACGAAACATGGCGAAATCCCCGCGCTTTCAGCGCTTTTTGGACGGATTGCGACGTTGAATACCGCAGCGGGGATGTTCGCCGACATCCGCAAGCTAGTTGAGGGTGGAGAGGAGCGGCTGTTGGACCTTGGGCTGACTTACCGCGGCTATGACGGTCCTACACTTACGGTGGCTCCTGATCTCGACTCAGCCATAAAGCGAGCTGCCGCACTTCTTTCTTACGTGGAAGCCTTTTCTTCTGCCGCTGCCGACCCGGCGAAAACCGAGGCGGATCTGGTGCACCTGTGGACCAGCGGGAACCTTGCACATCCGGCGGCCGCAAACACGCCGATCAACGGTTCGACAATTCAGGAGCGAGTTGCCCTGGCTTCACGTCGAATAACTGTCGGCGCAGAGATAGAGGCCGCCATCGCCACTGCCGATTCGGACCCGATGCGCACGCACGAAGCCGAATCCGCGATTCTCAAAATTTGGGCCGACAGCCATGAACTGCTGGCTCCCTGGGGCGGTGCCCAAGTCCGATTGCGGCCAAGGGTGGAGGCTGCGCGAGACCGGCTGATGCGGGCTCGCGCTTTCATGAAAGCTCTAGCTGAAGAGAAACCGGAAGAGGCGGCGCGTGCTTGGGGGACGGATGGCTGTCTTGAAACATTCGAACAAACCAGCGAGTACGCTCGGACGGCTGTGGAGGCAGCCACGGTAGTAGAGACGGCAGAGCGAGTTGTGTTACAACTGGCGGCGGCCCCGAGCGATGAACAGAGTGCTGTTGAAATGATCGCGCCAGCAGTCGAAGCTCATCCAATATTTTCGAAGGCACCGTTGTCTGGGCTCAAAGGACGCTCACTAAGCTTGCTGCTGGACCACTTGCGCGCGCGCGCCGCATTCCGCAGAAAGCTGGAAGCGTGCGATATGGCACGAGGCCATGAGCTTTTCGCCCTTGCCAACGACTGGGACCATACATACGGCCAAGATGACCCTCAACTCGCCGCCACGACAACGCTGAAGGAAGCCGTCGCGCTCAGGGCCAGATGGACGCTTCTCTGCAATGCCTTGCGCGAGAATGATGATGGCACGGTTGCAAAACTCTGGGGGGACGCCCGCCTGGAGGGCGCTGCGGATTTCAACGCCAACGCAGGCGCTATCCAGGGCTCATTGCAGCGTCACCTCGATTCTAAATCGCGCTTTCAGCCTCTGGCCAGAGACGCTGTGAAAGCGCACTCCTTCCAGAAGACTTGTCTTACTTGGCAATGGGAAGATGCCTGCGTAACACATGCGGTGATTATGCTTGGTGACAGGGCCGTCGACGCAAGCGATCGACAGAAAACGATAACTCGTCACGTTGTGAGCCGCGCAGCATTCGAGTCTGAAGGCGGGGCACTTCTCCCCTTCTCCGGCCGAATGATGACGGCACTGGTTTTTCCAGCTTTCAAGATTCGTGACTTGCTGGTGCATGCCGCAGAGCCGATCGCGTTACAGGAGCAAATGCGTCGACATTTGCGTTACCGGGTGCAAGGCAATGCCCCGCACAGCAAGACGCGGGAGCTAGAGCTCATCGCAGATCGGTCGTTGCTTCTTCCTCCACTTTGCCTGGTGGTCGACGAAGCAGGAACCTCCGCTGAGATCGTGGCGCATTTCCCATCGGTCGCGCTCGATAAGGATGCACGCATGGTCCTGCCGCTCTCAAGTCGGTCGAGCTTATTAAGTGTCAAGAAGCTCGTTCGGCTGGACTACGGCACGCCAGAGGACGCGGAGTGGCTTCAAATTGAGCATCCGGACCCCGCAGATCGCAAAATCGCAGTGGCGAGATAGCCGATGACGGATGAACGCAACAAGTGGTCGAAACACGAGTTGGCTCTATTGGCAGCTTCGCATTTGGTGAAGGAGTTGCCGGTGTCAGCCTTGGAAAATCACCATGCCGCGGAGCCGGAGCCATGGGTTCTCGACTTGATTGCACGCGCTGAACAGACTTGGAAGCATCGGTCGAGTCCTGCACCCTTGGTCCAGTCGATCCAAGAGCATCTCGGCTCTGCGTCCGATGACGAGAAATGCATGGCACTCGCGGCTGTGCTCAAGCTCGGAGCTGTCTCTCCAGAGGCGCAGGCCATGGTAACGGGCGGTATCTGTGCGGAGTTTACGACAATCGTGGCCGCCGATCCCGCACTTGGCCCGGCGCTGGAGGGGGCTYATCAAGTCTGGCCAAGGACTGCACAAATTCTCTATACAATCCGCCTCCTGCGATCGCCCTTGGCGATCGGTGCGCCAATAACTGACTTGCTAGGCTCGATTGGTGCACTCATTGAAGCGTGCTCACACAGTGAGAGACCGGAAGATGTCCCATTCGAGATGAGTCTTGGGTTTCTTCAAGCCGTAAATTCGTCTGACTTGCTTCCGCAGAAGCAGCGCGACGCCGCACTGCTAGGAGCAGATGCATTGCTGTTGATGCGTCGAGAAGTTTGCCCGTCTGTCTTAAGCCGAATCCTGCATCGGCATTCTGAAAGAATCCATGAAATAAGTGCTTTGGCTCGCACGAGGAGGATTGTTGAAAGTTCAAATATAGTTGATTCACTCACAAACCCCCTTTTAGTGCATGTCGCCATCCTTATTCTCTTTGAAGAAACCAACCTGGACGTGAGGGAGGTGTATGCCACCCTGAGAGGGATAGCGGAGGAGAGCAAGCAATGGACACCTGGCTGCCAACTTGAAATCTCGTTCAATGAAGCGGCGGAAGCCACCTCGGACGGCATGTTCTGCCGCGAATTCATCGGCGCCCCGGCATCAACGCGATTTTGATATGCCCTCGCCTCTGGTGGGAGCGTTTTTAGCTAATTTGAATCAGAAGCTTGATCTGACGTCTGCTAAGCCGCATATCGGGTCAGCAATCCGCTTGCAGCCCGAAGCGGATATCCGATCCCACCTCTCCTCCCCCGCAAGCCTGCCACAAGCTTGTTAAGGCATGGTCCAGCTAAGAAAAACCGGCAAAAGGCGGACTTTCTTGGCGATTTCACCACCCAGCGACATCGTTATGGATGTCGCCCGAGCTGCCGATCCAATGGATATCGAGGCTGCCCGCGCCGCGCTGACCAAGCGTGCGGGCGGCGCCGCTGGCACGTTCTCGGTCGACACCGCGGCATCCGTCGATGCCGGCTCGATCCTGTCGCGCGCCACGGCCGACAAGGCGGCGGCGACAGCCGATCCGGCCAAGAAATTCAAGAAGTTCGAGGCGATGGTCTTGCAGACCTTCATCCAGAACATGCTGCCCAAGGACACCGAGGGCGTCTATGGCAAGGGCCTCGCCGGCGACATGTGGAAATCGCAGCTGGCCGAGCGCGTCGCCGACGTCATGGCCGAGCGCGGCGGCATCGGCATCGCCAAGTCGCTGCTCGCCGACCACTATATGGACGGCAAGCGCAAGGTGCCGATCGGCCCGGTCTCAAACGGACCGGAAAAGACCGAGATCGATCAGCAAACCCGTCTGTCCACCTCGCTCGTCCAGGAATTGCAGCGCAAGGCCGCCAGGTCGATGACCGGCGACGAGACAACCATAAAAACAGATATCAAGATCTAGGCTGGGAAACACCATGACCGACTCTTCCGAATTCACCGCCAACCTGCCGGCGCGCACCACCGCGTCGGAAGCTCCGATACCGTTCGCACGGCCCGGGAACCTTGCCGCCATCATCGGCCGCATCGAGGAGGTGGTCGAGGAAGAGACCGCCGGCATCCGCAGCGATACCAGCTATGACCTCAAGGCGTCGAACGCCCGCAAGAGCCGCTATCTCTACGAACTGACCCGCGCCATGAAGGGCGGCAGCGAAGCCGAGTTCCTCGAACAGCACCGCGAAGGCCTGACCCGGCTGCGCCAGAAACTGGCGAAGAACGAGGCGGCGATCCTGGCGCATCTGAGCGCCGTCAACGAGGTCGCCAGCCTGCTGCGCAGTGCCATCCAGCGCGCCGAARCCGAYGGCACCTAYTCSGCCGGCGAATTCGGCCGGATGAAAGGCTAGAGCGCGATGAAGTCGGGCTCGGGCTCTGAATGATCAAGGTCATCGCCATCGCGATCTGGGTCTGCGCCGCCACGCTCGGCGCGGTGTTCTATTCGTTCCAGGCCGCCGGTGAAAAGGGCGTCGGCGAAAAACCCAAACCGATGCTGGGCGGGCTGGATTACGTCAAGACCGACGTCATTTCGGTGCCGCTGATCCGCGACTCCAAGATCGGCGGCTATTTCCTGGCCAAGCTGGTCTACACCGTCGAGCCGGAGCAGATAAAGAAACTGTCGATCCCGGCCGAGGCGCTGATCACCGACCAGGTCTACAGCTACCTCTACTCCAATCCCCAGATCGACTTCACCAAGAAGGCGACGATCGACCTTGATGCCTTCCGCACCGCGATCCGGGACGCCATCAATACCCGCGTCGGCGCAACCCTGGTGCATGAGGTTCTGATCGATCAGGTCAACTTCCTGGGCAAGGACGAGATCCGCGACAACTGGCTGCGCCGCCGGCAGGATTCCGACACCACGGCGTCCGATACCGCCAAGCCGGTCGAAGCAGAGGCGCCGCCGGCCCACTGACCACTGATGCCCCACCAGCTTGCCCGGTGCGGCGATAGGATCCAGCCCCGAGGATTCGCGTTGACGTAAACGTCAACCCGAAGCTATATGCGGCAGCGATCATAATCGCCGAAGAGGCAGCATGGGTTTCGGTCGGACCGGAGCACCGTCGCGACAAATGCAACCAGACAGGAGAACAGCGTGAGCGTTCAGGAGATTGCCGAGAAGATCAAGTCGCGCGTGGCCAGCAGCGGGTTCGATCGTTCCGTGAAGTTCGACACCGGTAGCGACGGCGTAATCGTCATCGACGGCGCAACCGTCTCGAACACCGATGCCCCCACCGATTGCACCATCAAGCTCTCGCTCGACGATCTCGATTCGCTGATCGCTGGCGACCTGAACCCGACCATGGCGTTCATGACCGGCAAGATCAAAGTCGAAGGCGACATGACCGTGGCCATGGCGCTCAGCCAGTTGATCGGCTGACGGCATGGATGTCGCAAGCCATACGGTGGCTTGCGCAGACATGCATTAAGACAAGGCCGAAGCGCGCCACATGATCCATCTGGACGTGCTTTGGCCCTTGTCGGGACACCGTTTTCAAGACGGCACATTCGTTCCACAGGCTTCGGCAATCTTGGCACGAAACCTTCACGCGGCAGGGAACCGCAAGCTGCTCATACCTTTGATTGTGAAATCATCCATTTAGTCTGACCTCGGCTCCATAAGGGCGGCAAAGCAGCGAGGTCGATAATGAATATCCATAGTGTTCGAGCAGTGGCGCGCGCGGTGCTCATCGCTGCCGTGGTTTCGGTGACAGCGGCGGCCGCCGCCGACGAACATGTCCTGATTTCCTACGAAGCCACACCTTCCCTGGGCTTCGACCTGCCAAAACTGAAGACGGCCGGCTACGCTGAACGGGCCGCCTTTTCGGCGCAGGTGCTTGAGAAAATCGTGCCAAAAATTGTCGCCAGCATAGGCGTCGATCCTGCGGTGCTCGAGACGGAAGTCACACCGGGCGGCTACCTCCTCAAGACCAACGCCTCGCTGCAGACCGAGGCAACGCTCGACGACGCGACCGCCGATCGACTGGCCGCCGCCTTCGGCTACATTTTCCACCAGCACAGCGTGCTTGTCTCTCGGCTGGACGACAGCAGCGGCAGCACCGGCTTCGTCACCGTCCGCTTCCCCAAGGATACGCTCGATGCCACTGTGGCGCAGCGCTTCTTCGAAAAAGCCGATGCCGTGGAAAAGGGCCTGGGCGGCGGTTACACCGCCTTTGGCGACGAGCAGATATTCCTCAATGTCGTGGACGGCAACGGCAAGCCCTATAGCGGCCTCGACAATGCAGCATTTCTGGATGGGCTGAAGCGCACCGCAGCCACGTTCGGGCCGCCGGCGCCGCAAGTATCGGACTCCGGAACGGCAGCGGCCCGCTTCATCGGCAACGACTGGGACAAGGCCCCCAAAGGCGAGGACTACTTGGCTCGCCTCGGAGGTGCCGGTTCCCCGGCCGTGACCGGCCTGGATGCCGTTGCGGCCGAGTATGCCGCGCTGGTTTCAGCCAGCGCGTTGCACTTCGGCTGGAACTGACAGCTTGCGGCCGGACGCCTTCAGCGTGCCGTGCACGCCATCAAGCGCGCCGTCCACCAGTTCCAGCGCCAGCAGTCGGTGCCGCTCATAGGGGCCAGGCATCGCCAGCCGGCCCGTCTTGTCGGCCGAGAAGCCGAAGCGTCCGTAGTAGGGCGCATCGCCGACCAGCAGGATGGCCGCGTGGCCGAGACGCGCCGCCTCGGCAACGGCATGGCGCATCAGCGCCGAGCCGATGCCGGCRTYYTTSAGCGMCGGATCGACGGCGAGCGGGCCAAGCAGCAGCGCTGCCGGACCGTCCTCGCCCAGCCTGACATCCCATAGCCGCACCGTGCCGGCGACGCCGCCCGACGCATCGCGCGCGACGAAGGCCAGGCCTTCCGACGGCCGGCGGCCCCGCCGCAGCTTCTCGGACGATTTTTTTCGCCGCATCGGGCCCATGGCACGATCAAGCAAGGCTTCGCGCGCAGCTATGTCGGCGACGGTTTCGGCGACCATGGAGAAGGCCGGCGCATGAGCTACGATTTCAACTGACATTTCCATTTCCGCAATCCCTGGCGAGCGGAGATCTGTTCCACAAGCGAAGCCGGGCGGACGACAAGCGCCCGCGCCGGATGATCTGATCGGCTCTCTCAGCGCATTTTCGGGCGAAGTGGTGTCCGAAAATGTACCAAATAAAGAACCGTCAGATCACGTAGGATCGGAGAGGCTCGAAGCCGTTGAACGCGACCGCCGAGTAGGTGGTCGTGTAGGCGCCGGTGCCTTCGATCAGCACCTCGTCGCCGATGGTCAGCGACAGAGGCAGCGGGTACGGTGTCTTCTCGTACATCACGTCGGCCGAATCGCAGGTCGGGCCGGCGAGCACGCAAGGCGCGGTCTCCGAGCCGTCATGGCGGGTGACCAGGGGATAGCGGATCGCCTCGTCCATCGTCTCTGCCAAGCCGCCGAATTTGCCGATGTCGAGGAACACCCAGCGCACATTGTCGTTGGCGGCCTTCTTCGAGATCAGCACGACTTCCGACTTGATGACACCGGCATTGCCGACCATGCCACGGCCCGGCTCGATGATGGTTTCCGGAATGGCATTGCCGAAATGCTTGCGCAGCGCCGAGAAGATCGCCTGGCCATAGGCCTGCGCCGCCGGCACGTCACGCAAATATCGCGTCGGGAAACCGCCACCCATATTGACCATCTTCAGCACAATGCCTTCCTCGGCGAGCGTGGCGAACACCTTCTTGGCGTCGGCCAGCGCACGGTCCCAGGCGGTCAGGTCGGTCTGCTGCGAGCCGACATGGAACGACACGCCATAGGCGTCGAGGCCGAGGCCCTTGGCATGGCGCAGCACGTCGACGGCCATCGCAGGCACGCAGCCGAACTTGCGCGACAGCGGCCATTCGGCGCCCTCGCCATCGGTCAGCACGCGGCAGAACACRCGCGCGCCGGGAGCGACGCGGGCGATCTTGTCGACTTCCTCGACGCAATCGACGGCAAACAGCCGGATGCCGAGCTGGTAGGCGCGTGCGATATCACGCTCCTTCTTGATGGTGTTGCCGAAGGAGATGCGGTCCGCGGGCGCACCCGCGTCCATCGCCATCTCGACTTCGGCAACGGAAGCGGTGTCGAAGGACGAGCCCATCGCAGCAAGCAGGCGCAGGATTTCCGGCGCCGGGTTTGCTTTCACCGCATAGTAGATCTTGGAATCGGGCAGCGCCTTCTCGAAGGCGCGGAAATTGTCGCGCACGACATCGAGGTCGACGACAAGGCAGGGGCCGGACGGACGTCGGGTGGCGAGGAAGTCGAGGATGCGCTGGGTGGCCATAGGATATCTCCAAACACGCCTTTCGGCGCGCACAAGGGTGCGGACGCGGGCCTTCGGCCTCGCGAACACGCGGTCAAACAAAGGCGGGACGGAAATTCATGGACCCAGCCGGTGGAGACCCCGGAACCATGAAACGCCGTCTCGCGGCGATGAACCTTGGCCTTGCCCGGCTTCGGTTCGCTTTGTCTGCCTTGGCTTGGATTGGGAGAACCCCGTTCCGCACTGCCGGCAATGAAGGTGTGCCTCTTTAGTAACCCCGGTCTTTGGACAACCGGAAGAGAACCAGAAAGGCCCGCACCGTCGTTGCTTCAAGGTGTCCTCGGGCTGGCGGTTGGCCGCTAGACCGACTGGAGGGGTTGGCTCCAGTTACCTTACCGATTTCCCTCACCATTCGAGGATCGGCGGACACCCACAGGCACGTGCGACTTTGGGCAAGCGCGATATATGGCTGGTTGCCGTCACAATCAATAAAAATCGTATCCAAGGTTGTAAAATTTCTGGCATCGAACAATGTTGGCGCAACCGTATACGGATATCGAACGATGACAGGCACGCACGGCCCCTACAACGCCTTCCTCGATCTCCGCCAGATGCCGGTGGCCCATGCCGAACTCGGCCCGCTTGCCGGCCTGCGGCTGGCGGTCAAGGACATTTACGACGTTGCCGGCTACCGCACGGGTTGCGGCAATTCCAGGAAATTCGCCGAAAGCCATGCCGCCTCGCGCACGGCGCCCGCCGTGCAGACGATTCTCGATGCCGGCGCACGCTTCGTCGGCAAGACGCAGACCGACGAGCTTGCCTTCGCGCTGTTCGGCCAGAACGCGCATTTTCCGTTTCCGGTGAACCCGGCCGCCCCCGACCGTGTCACCGGCGGCTCGTCGTCCGGATCGGCTTCGGCGGTGGCGGGCAGGCTGGCCGACATCGCCACCGGCTCCGACACTGGCGGCTCGATCCGCGCCCCGGCGAGCTTTTGCGGACTGATCGGGCTGCGCACCACGCAGGGCCGCATTGCGCTCGATGGCACGATGAAGCTTGCGCCAAGCTTCGACACGTTCGGCTGGTTCGCCGACGACATCGAGACCTACGAGACGGTCGGCAAGCTGCTGCTTGGCCGCGATCCGCATCAGCATATCCTGGACCGGCCGCTGTCGCTCACCTGGCTGGACGAGATGGTCGCCCGCCCGGCGCTTGCCGAATATGCCGGGATGAAGGGACTGGCGAGCGCGGTTTTCGGCGCGCCGGCAACGCCGGTGATGCATTTCAGCTCTACCCCCGATGAACTCTACTGGTGCTTCCGCCGGCTGCAGGCCAGGGAAGCCTGGGGCGTGCATGGCGACTGGATCACCAGCGGCGAGCGCGACCTGGGCCCCGGCGTCGAGGAGCGTTTCGGCTTTGGCCGTGCCGTCGATGACCGGACGGCCCAGGCCGAGAAGGTGCGCCGGCTGACCTTCCGCGGCGAACTGAGCGCCCTGCTCGGCAAGGACGGCTTCCTTGTCCTGCCAACGGTGCCGGGCCCCGCCCCCTATGTCGACTCGACGCCGGAACAGTTCCAGGCCTATCGCGAGCGGGCGCTGCATTTGCTGTGCCTAGCCGGCCTGTCGGGCTTTCCGCAAATCACCTTGCCCATCGGTTCCGTCGCCGGCGCTCCGTTCGGCCTGTCGTTGTTAGGCCCTTCCGGTAGCGACATTGCCCTGATACGGCTCGGCCGAAAACTTCTCGACGCAGCACAAAGGGCCTGAGCCATGGACACACTGACCCGCATGCGCGCCTTCATCGACGTCGTCGAGGCCGARGGYTTTTCRGCSGCGGCGCGCAAGATCGGYCGCTCCAAGGCGCTGCTGTCMAARTATGTGCGCGAGCTGGAGGACGAACTCGGCGCCCTGCTGCTAAACCGCACCACACGCCAGTTCTCGATGACCGAGGCCGGCCACACCTATTACCGGCGAGCCTCGGAGATCGTGCGCGAGGTCGACAGCCTGGCCGACGCCGTGCGTGAATCCTCCGGCGACGTGCGCGGCAGGATCAAGCTGTCGGCGCCGCGCACTTTCGCCGACGCGCCGATCGGCCAGTCGCTGATCGACTTCGCCAAGCAGCACCCCGACATCGTGCTCGACATCCAGCTCGATGACCGCTTCGTCGACCTGGTCGAGGAAGGCTTCGACCTCGCGGTGCGCATCTCGCGCCTGGAGAATTCGTCGTTGATCGCCAGGCGGCTGGCGCCATTCTCCATAAAGCTCTGCGCCTCGCCCGAGCTGATCGCCAAGCACGGCATGCCGACGCGGCCGCAGGATCTCGGCCACATGCCTTGCATCGTCGACACCAATGGCCGCGGGCTGAACAACTGGGCGTTCAAAGGCGACAACAACGATCAACTGAGCGTCGCCGTGTCGGGCCCGATCGAGGTCAACAGCCCGATGGCGGCGCGGGCCGCGGCCCTGTCCGGGCTTGGGTTTTGCATCCTGCCGGATTTCATCGCCGCCCCCGATCTCAAGAGCGGCCAGTTGGTGACGGCGCTCGACGACCGCATCCTGTCCGGCGGCGGCATTTTCGCCGTCTACCCGCACCGCCGCTATCTGCCGGCCAAGGTCCGCGTTTTCGTCGACTTCCTGGTGCAGTGGTTCAGGACTCGTGAGGTCGTTTGACCTGCCCCGGGCTCTTGTTGCGTGCCTGTCGTAGTCCCAAAACCGCTGCACACTTTTGGGTGACACGCTTTGAGCCTTATGCGTGTCATTCCCCCAAAACCGCTGCACACTTTTGGGTGACACGCACTGGCGGTCCCATTTTCGCCCCCTTTCTGGTAACCTTCGGTTTCTCGCCAAAGCCAAGGGAATCGCGACCGGGAATGCACCTCAAACGGCACGCAATCATACTGGCTTCGGCCTTGGCGGCGACCTTTGCCGCCACGGGGCCGGCTTATGTGCATCCGCACGTTTTCGCCGAGGCCCGCCTCGACGTGATCCTCTCCCCGGATCACCAAAGTGTGAAAGCGCTGCGCCATCTCTGGCGCTTCGACGATCTGTTTTCGAGTACGGTGATGATGGAGTTCGACAAGAACTCCGACCTGAAGCTTGACGACAAGGAGCTGAAGGATGTCGCCGACACCGTTCATGCCTCGCTGGCCGAGTTCAACTATTTCCAGCTCGTCACGCAAAACGGCAAGGATGTGGCGATGACGCCTCCACCGCATCTGATGGCCAATTTCGACAACGACCAGTTGATCATCCTGTTCGAGTCCGAACCCAAAGTGCCGATCAAGCTGACCGGCACGATCGATATCGGCGTCTACGATCCGACCTTCTACACGGCGATCGACTTCACCGAGGATTCCAACATCACGGTTGAAGGCCTGCCSTCGAAYTGCACCAGCAAGGTGATCCGTCCGGACCCCGATGAAGCCATCAAGGAAAACCAGAAGACCTTGACGGACGCCTTCTTCAACGACCCGACAGGCACCGACATGAGCAAGATCTTTGCCACCAAACTCGAACTGACCTGTCAGCCAGAAGGATGAAGCCGGTGACGAAACCGTCCCTGCGTTTGGCACTCGGCCTGTTGGCCCTCACCGTTGCCGCGATGCATTTCGCCAATGCCGCCCATGCCCAGTCCTCGCTCGGCATCGGCGTCAATGACGGCATGGCGCCGACCACCGGTCCGTTCGCCCACATCCTGATGTGGATCAATCTCAGGCAACAGGAATTCTATCGCGCGCTGGCGACAGCCATGAAGGCGATGCGCCAGGACAACAGCAAGATCTGGATCCTCATCGGTCTGTCCTTCGCCTATGGCATTTTCCACGCCGCCGGCCCCGGCCACGGCAAGGCGGTGATCTCGTCCTACATGGTGGCCAAYGAAGTGGCGCTGCGGCGCGGYRTYMTGYTGTCCTTCGTCTCSGCSCTKYTGCAGGGYCTGACSGCGATCGYGGTCATGCTGCTCGCCTATTTCGTCCTGCGCGGCACCACCATCTCGATGACCGACGCGGCCTGGTTCATGGAGATCATGAGCTTTGCCCTCGTCACCCTGTTCGGCGCCTGGCTGCTATGGCGCAAGCTCGGCCCTTCCGTCCTGCGCCTGTTCGGCAAGGCACCGGCCTACAGCCTGTCGGCGGCCCATGCCGGACATTCGCATGGTGGCCACTCTCACGCCGGCCACTCTCACGCCGGGCATTCTCACGCGGGTCATTCCCACGCCGGCCATTCGCATGCCGCGCACAGCCATTCGGCAGATGCTCATTCGCATGCGCTGCAAGTGCATGACGACCACGACCATGTGCATGAGCATTCGCACGATCACCACGACCACGGCGTGCACGATCATGATCATAGTGCACATGATCATGCGCATCATGACCATTCGCATCACGACCATGCGGCGGACGAAGTCTGCGAAACCTGTGGCCACTCGCATGCGCCGGATCCGGCGCTGCTGTCGGGCGATCGCTTCGACTGGCGCACCGCCTGGTCGGCGGTGGCCGCCGTCGGCATCCGCCCCTGCTCCGGCGCGCTGATCGTGCTGAGCTTCGCCCTCCTCAACGGGCTCTGGCTCGGCGGCCTGCTGTCGGTGCTGGCGATGTCGCTGGGAACCGCCATCACCGTCTCGGCACTGGCAACGCTCGCCGTGACGGCCAAGAACTGGGCGGTGTATTTCGCCGGCGACGGCCGCATGGGCAACCGCATCCATTCGATCGTCGAGATCGGCGGCGCCGCCTTCGTCTTCCTGTTCGGATTGCTGCTGTTGTCGGCCAGCCTGACGGGCAGCGTTTGACCATACGCAGCACCCGAAGGTGTGTTGAGATTCAGGTCAGGCCGTGCCGAGAAGGGTTGATACCGAGAACCGGAGCGGAGCGTACTGTTCGTACGTGAGCACCGGAAGCGCAGGTATCRGCCRTTCGCAGGCCGGCATCACCTGAATATCAATACACCTTGCCGCCCAGCTCATCCTCGATATGGGCGCGGATGATCTCATCAAAGCTCTTCTCGGCGCTGAAGCCGAGTTCCCGTGACCGTCTCGCCTCGAAGCGGGTCGGCCAGCCCTTGACGATCGCCCAGATCGTCTCGTCCGGCTCCTCGCGGATCAGGCTTACCGTCTTCGGCCCGGCGATGCGCTCCAGCGCCTCGATCTGCTCACCAACGGTGACGGCGACGCCGGGCATCGTCAGATTGCGGCGCGGCCCGACGGCAGCGCCGTCGATCCCGGCTGCATGGATGAGGAAATTCACCGCCGAGCGCGGGCTGGCATGGGTGTGCACGACCGAGCGCGGCACCGGCAGGATCGCCTCATGGCCGCTCAACGGCTCGCGGATGATGCCGGAGAAGAAGCCGGAGGCCGCCTTGTTCGGCTTGCCGGGCCGCACGCAGATCGTCGGCAGCCGGATGCCGATGCCGTCGAAGAAGCCGCGCCTGGAATAGTCGGCGAGCAGCGCTTCGCTCATCTGTTTCTGCGTACCGTAGGAGGTCAGCGGCGTCGGATGGAATTCATCAGGGATGACATCCGGGAACGGTGCGCCGAACACCGCGATCGACGAGGTGAAGACGACGCGCGGCGCAAAGCSCGCTAGCCGGATGGCATCGAAYAGGGCSCKCGTACCGTCGAGATTGACGCGGTAGCCGAGATCGAAATTGGCTTCCGCCTCGCCCGACACGATGCCGGCAAGATGGAAGACGACGTCGGGGCGCGACGCGACCAGGCTTTCGGCGGCGCCCGCCGTGGCGAGGTCGCCGGTATTGGTGTTGATGCTGACCCCATCCATGGCCGGGGCCTGTGGCGGCACGATGTCGTGCAAATCGAGCGCGGTGATCTTCTTACCGCGCAGCTTGCCGTCCTTTGCCAGCCTGGCGATGAGCTTGCGGCCGACCATGCCCGCGGCGCCGGTGATCAGAATGCGCATGTCAAAATTCCCTTACTTGCCCTGATTTTTGCGCTGGGTGCGCGCGCGCAGCCAGAACACGAGGAAAAACGCCAGCACGAAGACAATGCCGAAGATACCCGCCAGCACGGTCGAAAAACTGCCGAGTGCCAGCATCACCGTCGGCAGGTAGAACGCCGCAATGCCGAACAGCAGCATGATCCASRCCGCCGCGATCRSCGCATTGCGCGTGTCRCGGTCCATCATGCCGCACCGGAGCGGCGGTCGTTCGTCGGGCTGGGTTTCAAAGCTGGAGAACTCCTGAGGCAGGTCCGATCAATGGTCATCAATCGGGCCTAGTGATGGTGGCCGTGATGCGCAGCCGCATCGTGCTCATGCTCATGCTCGTGGTCGTGGTCGTCGCCGTCATCGGCGCATTGGCCGAATTCCGGTTCCACGGTGGCATGGCTGATGCCGTGCTCGCTGGCAAGCCGCTTCTTGATGGCGCTGACCGCCTGATACGCATCGACGCCCTCGTCGAGGCAGGCATGCAGCGTCGCCATGTTGCTTGACCCATCGAGCGACCAGACATGCATGTGGTGCACTTCGCGCACGCCCGGGATCGTCGTTTCCAGGTCCTTGGCAACCAGGTCGCGGTCGAGACTTGGCGGCACGCCCTCGAGCAGAACATGGGCCGCGGCGCGCATCAGCKACCAGGCCGTGGACAGGATCAGCAGCGAGACCAGCACCGACAGGATCGGGTCGATCGGCGTCCAGCCGGTGGCAAGGATTACCAGTGCCGCCACGATCGCCGCCGCAGAGCCGAGCAGATCGCCCAGCACATGCAGGATGGCGCCGCGCATGTTGAGGCTTTCACGGTCGCCGCCATGCAGCACGAAGAAGGAGCCGAGATTGACCAGCAGGCCGAGGATCGCCACCACCAGCATCGGCCCACCCAGCACCGGTGCTGGTGTGAGCAGGCGGTCCCACGCCTCGTAGCCGATCCACAGCGCGATAACGAAGATGGCGATGCCGTTGGTATAGGCGACCAGTGTCTTGACCCGGCCGAAGCCATAGGTGAGCTGGCCGGTCGCCGGCCGTCCCGCAAGATGGAAGGCATACCAGGCAAGGCCGAGGGCGATAGCGTCGGCAAGCATGTGGCCGGCGTCCGCCAGCAGCGCCAGCGACCCGGTGAAGAGACCGCCAAGCGCTTCCGCCACCATGAAGCCCGCCGTCAGGCAGGCCGCGATCAGCACGCGCTTCTTGTCGGTCGAGCCATGCACATGGCCGGCGCCGCCGTGGTCATGCCCGCTATGGTCGTGGCTGTGTGCCAATGGCAAATTCCCGTTATGCGCCGAAGCTCAGGCGCCAAATTCCGCGCGACAATCCTCGAGACGTCGCTTCTGCTGGCCGTCGCCATCGAAATTGGCCGGATCGAGCCACGCCTCATAGGCCTTGCGCAAGGCCGGCCATTCCTTGTCGATGATCGAATACCACGCAGTGTCGCGGTTTTCACCCTTGACGATGAGGTGCTGGCGGAAAATGCCCTCGAACTTGAAACCGAACCGTTCGGCGGCCCGCTTCGACGGCTCGTTGCGGTTGTTGCATTTCCATTCGTAGCGGCGGTAGCCGAGCTCGTCGAAAATGTATTTCATGAACAGGAACTGCGCTTCCGTCGCCGCAGGTTTGCGCGAGATCAGCGGCCCCCAATAGATGTTGCCGATCTCGATGACGCCATAGGCTGGATCGATACGCATCAACGTCTGGCGCCCGGCGATCTTGCCGCTGGCTTTGTCGATGACGGCAAAGAACAGCGGGTCTTCGCTCGCGGCCGATTTCTCCAGCCATGGCTGCAAGGCGGCACGGTTCTCGGGCACGGTGTCGAAGAGCCAGCGAAACCGCGTGTCGCCATCGGCGACAGCCGAGGCCTCGTACAGGCCGTCACCATGCTTTTCAGCGCTCAACGGCTCAAGACGGACAGTGCGCCCCTCCAGAACTTTCCGTTCCGGACGCGGGCGTGGCTGCCAATTCGCGAGATTTTCCGACACCCAAAACTCCAATCCGTTTGACTTTTGCCTGGTGAAGCTCACAAAAACGCAACCCAACAGCAAGAACCACACGGACGGGAAAAATGCTCCACACGATTTCGGCCTTCGACCGTCTCGGCGAGGAAAATGCCTTCGCGGTGCTGGCGCGGGCGACCGCATTGGCGAGCCAAGGCCGCGACATCGTCAATCTCGGCATCGGTCAGCCCGACTTCAAGACGCCGCAGCACATCGTCGAGGCGGCGATCAAGGCGCTGCGTGACGGCCACCATGGCTACACGCCGGCCAACGGGCTGCTGGCGACGCGCGAGGCGGTGGTGCGCCGCACGCTGACCACCACCGGGGTCGAGGTCTCGCCCGAGACGGTGATGATCCTGCCCGGTGGCAAGCCGACCATGTTCGCCGCCATCCTGATGTTCGGCGAACCCGGTGCCGAGATCCTCTATCCCGATCCCGGCTTTCCCATCTATCGCTCGATGATCGAGTTCACTGGTGCCGCACCGATACCCGTGCCAATGCGCGAGGAGAACGGCTTTGCCTTCTCGGCCGAGGAGACGCTGGCGCTGATCACCTCGAAGACCAGGCTGCTGATCCTCAACTCGCCGGCCAATCCGACCGGCGGCGTCACGCCGCGCGCTGAAATCGAGAAGCTGGTCAAGGGCCTGGAGAAGCACCCCGATGTCGCGATCCTCTCCGACGAAATCTACGACGTCATGACCTATGACGGCGAGACGCATTGCTCGCTGCTCGCCTACCCCGAAATCCGCGACCGGCTGATCGTGCTCAATGGCTGGTCCAAGACCTGGGCGATGACCGGCTGGCGCATGGGCTGGTCGATCTGGCCGAACGGCGACAAGGGCGCACATCTCTATGACAAGGTGCGCAAGCTGGCGGTCAATTGCTGGTCCTGCGTCAACGCGCCGAGCCAGTTCGCCGGCATCGCGGCCATCGACGGCCCGCAGGACGACGTCGACACCATGATGCGCGCCTTCGACAACCGCCGGAAGATCGTGGTGGAGGGGCTGAACGCTCTGCCCAACATYTCCTGCATCACGCCSAARGGCGCRTTCTAYGCYTTCCCCAAYGTGTCSAAGACYGGCTGGAAGGCCAAGAARCTYGCCTCSGCGCTGCTYGASGAGGCAGGCGTGGCGCTGATCGGTGGCCCCGATTTCGGCATTCTCGGCGAAGGCTACATCAGGCTCTCCTACGCCAATTCCGAAGAGAACATTTTGCGCGCGCTGGAACGGATCGGGGCGTTCCTGGCGAAGTAATGTTCAGCTAGTGCTGTCGAGATAGGCTCTTGCGATCGACCGAAGCTCGTTCTGGTCGATCGGCTCGCCGTGCCCGCAATAGGCGCGGCTGAACTCGACCTGCAAAAGCCGCTGCATCGTCTTCCGGTAGGCCTGCACGTCCGAACCCGGAAGATCGTCGATCAGCCGGCCGCGATAGATCGCATCGCCGGCAAAGAAGTCGCCACTTTTTTCATCGAGAAGCCCGATCGATCCCGGCGAATGACCCGGCAGATGCAGAACCTGAAGCGACTTGTCGCCGGTTTCGATCCAGTCGCCCTCGTCCAGAATGCGGGTCAGCGGCGCCGGCCTGACTTGGAAACGCTGCGATGACCATGCCCCGTTCGGCAAGCAGTCGACGGCTTCCGGTTGCGCACGAAAGAGATGCGCCAACGTATGTTCATCCGCCATGTCTTCGAAAAAAGCAGCCTCCTGGCGGTGGCCGGCTCTGGTCGCGAACTCGCTCAAACCGCCGACATGATCGACATGGATGTGCGTCGCGACGGCCAGGACCGGCTTGGACCGGGGCAGGCTCAGCCCCGGCCTGAGAGGCACGAGGCCCATGCCGGCATCGATGACTAGATCGACATCGCGCCCGCCAACATGAAAGATATTGCTTCTGAAATAGGGATGGACGTGCTGCTCCCATATCCGCGTGATGTCCCGCCCCACGACTTCGTGGGAAAACCAGTCGGAAGCCTGGGTTGGCGCGATCGCCGACATCAACGATGGCCTCGCGCAAGCAAGCGCTCGAGCTTGATCTGGACGACGGTCAGCACTGAAACCATCGACATGTAGTAGATCAGCGCCGCGCCATACCATTCCAGGAAACGAAAGCTGGTGGCGATGGCAAACTGGGTAACTGTCATGAGTTCCTTCAAGGAAATGACCGTCGCCAGCGACGTTGCCTTCAGCAACGAAATGAACTCGTTGACCAGCGCTGGCAGCGCGACGCGAAGCGCCTGGGGCAGGATGATCAGGAAGAATATCTGGCCCCGATGCAGGCCAAGGGCCGCCGCACCCTCGGACTGCCCCTTGCCGATCGATGCATAGGAACTGCGCAGGATCTCGGTCAGGTAGGCGATCTGGATCAGGGTCAGGGCGAGAAACGCCGCCACGAACGGGCTGAACCAGTCCGACCGGAACACCGCCGAGATCTGCGGCAGCCCATTCCAGATGAACAAAAGCACGAGCAGTGCCGGCGCACCGCGAAAGAGCCAGACAAAGGCGGCGATCGACAGGCGGATCCAGCGCCGCTTCGACGTCGCAAGTGCCGCCGTTGCCAGCGATATCGCCAGGGCAACGGTCATCACAAGGACCGAAAGCACCAAGGTCAGCAAAGCCCCCTTGGCGAGGGGCCAGCCGAACAGGGCCGTCATGAAGAGCTTGCTGTCGAACACCTCGCACGTCCCTTAATTGGTCGCGTGCTTGACGTCGGTGGCGGTCTCGGGAAGGTTCCACTTCTGCAGCAGCGCCTTCATCTCGCCATTGGCTTGCAAGGTCTCGATGGCCTTGACCAAGGCCGCGCGGTTGTCGCCACCCTTTCTCAGATAAATCCCATAGGTTTCGCCGTCGCCATAGTTGTAGGGGACCTGCAGCCGGCCAGGCATCTGCTTGATGCGGAATGCCGCCGTCGTGTCCTGGGTAATCGTCGCCGCGGCCCGGCCGACCAGGATCTGCTCGATGACGCCGGAGGCGGACGGATAGGTCTGTATCTGCACCGGCGGCTTGCCGGCATTTGCCAGTTCTGCGTTCAGCTCCGCCGCTGTCTTTTCGTAGGTGGTGCCCGCTTCGATCGCCAGCACCTTGCCGCTGAGGTCGAGTGGCGACTTGGTCTCGGAATCCGAGGCCGATGTCACCATCACCACGTTGGAGACGAAGTAGGGAACAGCATCATAGGCCTTGAGGCGCTCCTTGGTCACCATGATGCCGCTTGCGACGAGATCGCAGCGCTCGGCGCCGAGCGATGGCAGGAGCCCCTTGAAGTCGCCGACCACATATTTTGTGGTGCCGCCCCATTGTTTGGCGATGGCGTCCACGACATCGACTTCGAAACCGACAAGCTTCTCGTCGCCGGGATTCTCATAATATTGCATGGGCGGAAAATCGCCGCCGGTGCAGACATTGAGCACGCCGTCACGGACGAGACCCCCGGCCTGCGCTGCCGGCACGGCGGCGGTGAGGGTCATGACGACCAGTCCACCAAAGCTGATTTTCGCTGCGAAGGCGATGCGCGTGTGAAGCATATGCAGTTTCCCATTTTTTGTTTTGCGATGCCGTTTTTCGGCTGCCGGGGACCTTATGTTGCGATTATCTGGAGACAAGCTAAATCTTTAGTGGCAATAAAGAGCAGTTTTTCTAAACTAAGGTGCTGAATGGCCGTTCCTTCCCTTCATTCGCTGCGAGCCTTCGAAAGCGTTTCGCGGCTGGGCAATGTCGCTGCCGCGGCCGCCGAGTTGCATGTGACGCCGGGCGCCATCAGCCAGCAGCTGCGCGCCTTGCAGCTGTCGCTGGGCATCGACCTGTTTCGGAAAAGCGGCCGCCGCCTCGTGCTGACGGAACGCGGCGCGACGCTGCAGAAGAGCGTCGGCATGGCCATGCATCAGATCGCGGATTCGATCCGCGACATTTCGGCCAATGCCTACGCCACGACCGCGAGGGCGGAGCTGCGCGTATCGGCGCCTTCGGTCTTTGGAACAACCTGGCTGGCGGCGCGGATCTTTCAGTTCCTGGATGCCAACCAGGACATTCGCATGCAGATGCTCACCGCGGTGGCATTCGAGGACCTTGACTGGCGAAAGGTCGACGTCGCCATCGTCTACGGCAGTCCGCCCTGGCCCGGATTTTCGTGGCAGCTGCTCCACAACATGCACGCGGCGCCAGTCTGCAGCCCGCAATTGCTGCGCGGGCCGCACGGCATCCGCGAACCGCGCGATGTCCTGCATCATCGCCTGCTCCATGAGGACGACGGCAGCCAGTGGCGGCAATGGCTGATGCAGGCGCGCGTGCCGCACACCATGCAGTCCGACATCTATTTCGACAATTTTGCCATGGTGCTTCAGGCAGCCCGCGACGGTCACGGCGTTGCCCTGACCAACGACATCATATCTTTTCGCGATCTGGATGAAGGGCGCCTCGTCCAGCCGCTCACCCTGTTCACACCGGCGGCCCGAAACTACTATTGCATATGCCACGAAGAGGGCCTGGCGAACCCGGTCATCGCACGGTTTGTCGACTGGCTTGTCGATCAGGCGACGAAGCCATCGCGCTGAGATCGAGCGGGATATTCTCTTGTTCCCGTTCGCCCGACTTTCTACGATCGGCCTGTTTGAATGACGTTTCGAAAGGGTGATGTCGGATGTTCTATGCAATCCTTGCCTATCACGTGGAAGATGCGATCAAGGCGCTGACGCCGCAGGAAGATGCGGCTCTGATGGCCGAGTTGCTGAAGATCAACACCCAGCTTCATGAGGAAGGCACGCTTGGACCGTCCGCGCGTCTGGGGGCGACACAGGATGCCATCACCTTGCGCGGCCCGGGCGACGGCGTGATCATCGACGGTCCTTTCGCCGAGACCAAGGAACAGTTGCTCGGCCTCTATGTCGTTGACTGCGCCACGCGGGACGAGGCCATCGCGATCGCCCGTGACCTTCGCCGCGTCAATCCGACCGCCGTTTACGAGATCAGGCCCATTCTGCTGTTCAAGCCCGGCGTGCCACTTGCGGGCAAATGAGCTGGCGGCGCCAGAACCCGCCGCTCACCCACGTCCCACGAACGGCATCTTGGTCGCCATCACGGTCATGAACAGCACATTGGCGTCGAGCGGCAGGCTGGCCATGTGGACGACGGCGTCGGCAACGCGCTGGACGTCCATCACCGCTTCGGCGGCGATCGAGCCATTAGCCTGCGGCACGCCCACGGTCATCGGCTGCGCCATGTCGGTCAGCGCRTTGCCGATGTCGATCTGGCCGCAGGCGATGTCATAGGGGCGGCCGTCGAGCGCCAGCGTCTTGGTCAGCCCCGTAATGGCATGCTTGGTCGCCGTATAGGGCACCGAGCCCGGGCGTGGCGCATAGGCCGACACCGAACCGTTGTTGATGATGCGGCCACCCATCGGCCGCTGCTTGCGCATGGCGCCGAAGGCGGCGCGGGCGCACAGGAACGAACCGGTGAGATTGACGCCGACGATATCGTTCCACACCTCGACCGGAATCTCGTCGATCGGTGTCGACTTGTAACCCATGCCGGCATTGTTGAAGAGCAGGTCGACGCGGCCGAACGCTTCCGTCACCGTCTCGAACAGATCGTCGACCTCGCCGGCCTTGCTGATGTCACAGGCAACCGCCAATGCCTTGGCCTCAGTCGGGCCTGCCTCGGCGATCGCGGCATCCAGCACCTGCTTGCGGCGGCCGCAGAACACGGTGTTCCAGCCGGCCTTGAGCAGCGCCGTGGCGACGCTCTTGCCGATGCCGGTGCCGGCGCCGGTGACGATGGCGGTTTTTTGCTCGGTCATATCTATCCTCCGGCAGCGCCGCGCGTGCCTAACTTATTTCTGGGGATTTGGCTCGGGAAGAAGGCATCGCAAATGACGGTAGCTATGGCAAGCAGGCCGTCGGGCCGTGATCCCGAAAAGCTCGATCAGTTTTTGGGGAGCCCTGACAAGGACCGACAAAAAGGGCGGTCATTGGCGACCGCCCTGATCTGAACCGGGCTTGGGAGGAGGAAAAGCCGATCCGACTGTTAGAATCATGCGCTTCCTGAGTTAACGAAAGGTTAACGCCGGAAAGGCGGCCTGTCCCGATCTGACCCTACCAGCGCGGATTGGGCGAAGTCCCGGTCTTTGCTGAGGGACCCTTGGCGGCCGAAACCGTCGCCTCGACATGGTCGACAAGCGCATCCGGCAGGCCAAGCCGGCCGGCGAGCAGGTCGAGATAGCCGCGCTCGGCGCGCGTGTCGGGATCGATGGTGAGCCGCGAGGCCGTATAGAGCTCGAGCTTCTGCGCCTCGGTCTTGGCGCCTGCCACCAGCGTGTCGAGATCGAGCGGGCTCTCAAGCTCCGCCATCAGGAACTTCTCGGCATCGGAGCCGATCCCCGAAAGGCTGAGCTTGCCGGCGATCTTCTTGCGCTCCTCGTCGTCGACATGGCCATCGGCCTTGGCCGCCGAGATCATTGCCCGCACCAGCGTCAGCGTGAACTCATCCTCGCCCTGCGGCGCCTGCGACGGGTGGAAGGCGGTGTCCTTGGGCGGCGGCAGCAATTCCGGTTCGCCGGCTGCGGGCGCCTGTTCCGGCGCATTGCCGGCCTTGTAGTTCTGGTAGGCCTTGTAGGCGAGGCCACCGATCGCGGCCAGGCCACCGAGCTTCACCGCGGCACCGGTCACTTCGCGGCCGGCACCTGTTCCAAGCAGCACTGCCGCAAGCGCACCGGCGGCCAGCGGGTTGTCCTTGGCCATCTGCACCGCTTGTCCAGCCTTGTCGCGGACGGTGCCGCTGGTGCCGGGAATTTGCGAGCCGAGCAGATCGTCGAGAAGCTTCTTGGGATCGAACATTCAGTGCCTCCAGCATATGCCCGGCCGAACGGGCAGGTTTCGAACGCCGAAGACGTAGGTCCCGAAGCTTGACATTGCAATGACAGGCCACCGCTTTGCCCCGGCCACGGTGCCCGGATCAGGACCCGATATGCGGCCCCTTGCCCCGCGCCTCAGCGAGTTCGACCTGCCGCTGGCGCTCGGCATAGCGCTGGCGGTCCTCGTCGGTACGGGCATCGAAACAATGCGGGCAAGAGACGCCTGCGGCATATTTCGGCGACGCCAGCTCGCTTGCCGTCAACGGATGGCGGCAGGCGCGGCACAGTTCCGCGTCACCCTCGGCGAGGCCGTGCGACACCGAAACCCGCTCGTCGAAGACGAAGCACTCGCCTTGCCACAGGCTCTGTTCAGCCGGAACCTCCTCCAGATATCTGAGGATGCCGCCCTTGAGATGGAACACGTCCTCGAAGCCGAGCGACTTGACGTAAGCCGTCGCCTTTTCGCAGCGTATGCCGCCGGTGCAGAACATCGCCACCTTGCGGCCTTCGAGGTCCGACCGGTGCGCTTCAACCCAGGCCGGGAACTCGCGAAAGCTCGCTGTCGCCGGATCGACCGCGCCCTTGAAGGTGCCGATCGACACCTCGTAGGCGTTGCGCGTGTCGATGACGATCGTGTCTGGCTCGGAAATCAGCGCGTTCCAGTCGGCGGGCACGACATAGGTGCCGGCGCTCGTCGCCGGATCAATGTCCTCGACGCCCATGGTGACGATCTCGCGTTTCAGCCGCACCTTCATGCGGTGGAACGGCATGTCCGCGGCTGCGCTGTACTTGACCTCGAGGCCGGCCAGACCGTCGACGGCTTCGATATAACAGATGAGCTCGGCGATCGCGGCTTCGCTGCCGGCGACGGTGCCGTTGATACCTTCATGCGCCAGAAGCAGCGTGCCCTTGATGCCGCGTCCGCAGCAGAAGGCCGCGAGCGGCGCGCGCAGCGTCTCGAAGGCGTCAAGCCGGGCAAACCGGTAGAGCGCGGCGACGCGAACGGGCTGGAATGGAGCGGACTGTGTCATTGCCAGAGCAACTAGACGCTCGTAAAAGCCGTTTCAAGGCGAAACGGGCCTCGGTGCCTGTCATGACCTTGTCGGCGAACAGCCCGTAAGCTGTCCGACAGCGCGTGACATCGCGACACGCCTGGTTTCGTGGACAGGCAAACACCCGTCTGCTAATCGGTTGAAATGACGCCTGCTATAGCTTGATACGGAGAGACAGATGCCCAGCAAGACCGAAAAACTCCTGTCGCTCCTCAACGGCCAGCCGGTCATCCCGGTGCTGAAGATCACCGATGTCGCCAACGCGGTGCCATTGGCCCGTGCGCTGGCACGCGGCGGCCTGCCGGCAATCGAGATCACGCTGCGGACCGCTGACGCGCTGGAAGCGATCCGGCGGGTGGCGGCCGAAGTCGAGGAAGCCATCGTCGGCGCCGGCACCATTCTGGATGCCAAGCAGTTCGACGAAGCAGCCAGCGCCGGCTCGCGCTTCATCGTCAGCCCCGGCATCACCCGCGAGCTTCTGGCSGCSGCSRMSGACAGCGAGGTTCCGCTGCTGCCCGGTGCCATCACGCCCGGCGAGATCATGGCCGCGCGCGAGGCCGGCCTGCGCTTCCTGAAATTCTTCCCGGCCGAGCAGTCCGGCGGCATCGCCTCGCTGAAGGCCTTCGCCTCGCCGCTGGCCGATGTCAAATTCTGCCCGACCGGCGGCATCACCGGCAAGAACGCCGCCGACTATCTCAGCCTGTCCAACGTCATCTGCGTCGGCGGCTCCTGGGTTGCGCCCGACGATCTGGTCAAGGCCGGCAAGTGGGACGAAATCGAAGCCCTCGCCCGCGCTGCCAGCCAGCTCGGGAAATAGCCTTCGCTCACCAGGGCAACGGACCGTTCTCATCGAAATAGCCGCCGGTAGGCCCGCCGGCCTTCAACGTCGCCAGCTGCACGATGATCCCGGCAGCCTGCTGCACTGTTCGGCCACCCTTGTGTGCGTTGAGATCCGTCGCGGTGTAGCCGGGAGCGGCGGCGTTGACCATGATGCCGCGCGGCGAAAGCTCCCGGGCGAAGGCCACGGTGATGGCATTGAGCGCTGTCTTCGAGCTGCCATAGCCCATGACATTCGGCGACTGACTGTTGCCCTCAGCGCGCGCGATCGAGCCGAGATTGCTGCTGACCATGACGATGCGGGCAGCAGGCGATGCCAGGAGCAGCGGCAGGAATGCCTGGGTGACGCGGACTGGGCCGAAGACGTTGACGTCATAGGTGGCCTTCATATCAGCGACATCCTCGCGGCTTGGCGGCCGTTCGTAGCGGCCGTCCGGGCCGAGTGCGTCGACATAGCCGGGCGCAATGCCGGCATTGTTGACCAGCACGTCGAGGCTGGATAGCTGCGCCGTCAAGGCCCTCGCCGCGGCAGCCACACTGTCGTCGCTGGCGACGTCAAGCTCGAGCCATTCGACGTCGAGCCCTTCGTTGCGCAAGGCCTTTGCCGCGGCCTCCCCGCGCTCGGCATCGCGGGCGCCGAGCCAGACCTTGAAGCCTTTTGTCCCCAGCCGGCGAGCGGTCTCGAGGCCGATGCCCTTGTTGGCGCCGGTGACCAGCGCATTCATGCTCGTCGTCATGTCCATGTCTCCTTCTTGGTGACTGGATTTGACGTGCGTCGGCCAATTTCGCGCGCCGGATACTCGCGCCCTCTTGCCTAATCCTCTCAACCGGTTGCGCAGTTCGCATGGATCAGCAATGCTGAAGACATGGAAGAAACCTTGCAGGAATTGATCGCGATCGCCGGCCGCCATGCGCATGGGCGGCGCACCAAAACAGCCATCCCGCGTGTCACCATCGGCCGCAGCGAGGTTCCGACCTCGCCGCTGCCCGAACTTTGCCAACCGACGGCGCTGTTCGTGCTGCAGGGGACGAAAACAGTGCTGATCGGCGACCGCACGCTGCGCTACGGCGCCGGCAGCTATTTCGTCTATGCGGTGGAGACGCCCGCCACCAGCCAGCTGCTCGAGGCGAGCAGCGCCCGTCCTTATGTGGCCATCGCCTTCGCCCTCGATATCGAGCTGATCGCCGCCCTGATCATCGACCACAAGCCGGCGCTCGAGGGCGACAGTTTCGTGACCAACCGGGCCGATGACGAAATGCTCGATGCCTGGCACCGCATGCTGCGGCTGCTCGACCGGCCAGCCGAAATCCCCGTGCTCGCGCCCATGCTCGAACGCGAGATCGCATTCCGCCTGTTGCAAGGTCCGCAAGGTGCGAAGCTGCGCCAGCTTGCGCGTGCTGACGGCCGCCTGTCACAGATCCGCCGCGCCACCGCCTGGATACCATCGCACTACAACGAGCCCATCGACGTGACGGAGCTGGCTGGGCTCGCGCATATGAGCAATGCTTCGTTTCACCGCCACTTCAAGGCGGCGACCGCCATGAGCCCTATCCAGTATCAGAAACAGGTCCGTCTGCTGGAGGCGCGTCATCTGCTGATCGCCGAGCCGGGCAACGCCACGCGTGTCGCCTTTGCCGTAGGCTATGAGAGCACTTCCCAGTTCAGCCGGGAATATGCGCGCCATTTCGGACTGCCGCCGGCACGTGACGCCGCCCGGCTTCTGGCAAAAGGCGAGGCCGCCACGCTGGAAATCGACTGATGCATGTCGCTAAGAAGTGACTATGGGCACAAATGAAAAGCCCGGTCGACTCTCGCCGACCGGGCTTTTTCTCCGGATCCTATCGGTTCCGGATCAGTGGCAGACCTTGACCTGCTCGGTCACCCTGTGATGGTGAACCCAATGCGTGACCAGCTTGGTCCTGCAGTGATGCCTGCCATTCTTGATGATCACGGTTTCGGCTTGCGATGGAGCGATCGCAGCCGATGCTGCAACCAATGCCAGAACTGATGCCAGTAGTATCTTCTTCATGAATATCCCCAGGTTGGAACGCACCCTTACTAACCCGGAAATGGGCCGGCCGTTCCGGCTTCACGAGAAGTTCAGCCGCGCGTGATCTGCAGCGATCGGGGCGCTACATCGATCGCGCCTTTGGGCAGCAAAAAAGCCGCGCCGGTCGCCCTGCGCGGCTTCGGTCATATCTGGCCGGTCCGTTACTTCGTCTGGAAGCGGGCGACCGACATGAACTTGAYGGCRTTGCCGGTGAASCGRTTGRCRTCGGCCAYCTSGTTGYYCKGCTGGAAGCCGGCCGTGTAGACCTCGCTCGGCGGCGTATGCACGATATTGTAGGCGTAGCCCGGCGCCGTCGTCGCGCTCGAAACGGCAGCGACGTTCTCACCGCTGGTCAGCGCCCAGCGGGCGGCCTGCGGTGCCGCGGCGACCACCATGGCCCTCGGGCCGGGCTTCTGGTCGCGGGCTGTGGCCCTGGCTTCCTTGCGAGTCGTCTTCACGCCGGCGCCGATCGCGGCGGCCGGATCGGAACCAGCCGGACGGCCGGCGACGGCCTGGCGCGGCGTGGCGACATCGACATAAGACGGATCGTTGAAGGCCGAGCGCGGTTCTTCGGGCAGCGACGCAACCTGATATTCGTCGGCATTGCCGGCCTGGGCGCTGACTTGGGCGTTGGCCTCGTCGAGCACGGCCTTGACGGCATCCGGCTTGGCCGGCTCGGGCCGCGCCGAAGGCAGAACCGAGAACGCATCGGTCGCGGTGCTGCCTTGTTCGGCCGTATCCGCCAGCGCCAKCAGCACATCCTTGCTGGGCGGCGGTGCGAGTTCCGCCGGCAGCGTGCGKTCGGGRCGCCAKGTCGGCAAGGGGATGTTGTTGACSGCRACCTGCGCCGGATCGGCTGCAGCAGCCGCCGATGCCGCGACAGGGTCAGCCTTGCTGAAAGGCATGTTCGCCGGCGCCTGCGCGGTCGCCACGGCCTGTTCGGTGGTCGCCGTCGCGTCCGCCATGGCGAACGGAACATTCTCAGGCTGCGCGCCGACATCGACCTTCGGCCGCGGCGCGAAATCGGGCACCGGAATTTCCTTGGCCGGCAGCGCGGCAATGATCGTTTCCGGCGTATCCTTTTCCGGTTCCGGAGCCTGCTCGTCGGCAATCTGCGGAATGTTGGCGCGCTGCGCTTTGTCAGGCGCGACGATGGCAATGCCAGGCAGGTTGCTGCTCTTGGCGGCAGCGGCCGGCTTCAGGTTTCTCGGCTTGGGCGCGGGAGCAGCCGAAGCGGTCTGGGCATCGGCGCTGTCATCGGCCTCGTCGTCGCCGCCACCGCCGAAGAAGGCAGAGAGGAACCCGCCGGATTTCTTGCTGCTGCCGCCGGCGCTGGCCATTTCGATGTTGGGTGTGCCGGAGCCCTTGCGGGACTTGTAGGACGCAAGCGCCTGTTCATAGCCGGGCAGCGGCCGGCCGTCGCTTGGCACATGCAGCGTCTTGCCGTTGGGGAACAGGCTGACCAGTTCCTGGCGGCTGATGCCGGGCCAGTGGCGCACATTGCCGACATCCATATGCACGAACGGCGAACCGGAGGTCGGATAGTAGCCGACGCCACCGCCCTGCATCTTGAGGCCGATGTTGCGCAGCTTCTTCAGCGGCACGCCGGGAATGTAGAAATCCATCGCCTTGCCGAGCATATGCTGGCTCTTCTCGGCGACACCCCGGCTGCGGCTGCGCAGCATCGAGTTGGTCGACGGCGAACGGTAGCCGCACACGACCTGGATATAGTCGGTGGCGCCGCTTTGGCGATATGCCTCCCAGACCAGGTCCAGCAGGCGCGGATCCATCTTGGTCGGCTCGTTGCGGCGCCAGTCGCGCAGGATGATGTTGATCTTGCGCAGGCCCTCGGGATCGTAGCGGCCATTGCGCTTGTAGACGATCTCCGCCTTCTCATGCGTGTGGAGGTGGTAGAGCTTCAGCGAACGAACTTCGGCCTGGGCGCCCGTGGCGACCGCGGCAACCAAACCAAAAGCGACAATCACCGCTGCCAGCCATCTCGGCCAGACGCTCAAATGATGATGCCGCCCGTTTGTGAGTCGTTCGATTCTGTTCAAATCAAAAGGCCTTGCAGGCTGCCGTTTGTCCCCGGATTTGCCCAAACGGACGTGTGGTTTTCACATCCGAATATCGATCCTAATGGTTAATCATCGCTTATTGAAGCCGAAATGCGGTAACACCATGGCGATATCCCGTCAAAAATTGTTCACAAGGTTTCTTGGTAAACYGCTGGTTTAGATCAGGATTCCGGCTTTGGCCGAACACGATCTGTTACCGTTAGCCTTAATGCGTGAACAGAGCTGTCCACAGGCTTGCCATATTCCAGTCGAACCCTCCGATACAGGGCCAACTCTGGCATTGCAAGCTGGTCCCGGCCTTGCGGCGGAAGCGTGATCGCGACCTTCAGTCCAGGTGGGGTGCAAACGAACAGACAGAATCCGGATCGATGGATGGAACCCGCTCTAGGAGGCGAGCCGGTCGACGCGACCGGTTTCCGGGTCGATGCCGTATTCCTTGAGCTTGCGGTAAAGCGTCGAGCGGCCGATGCCGAGGCGGCGCGCGACTTCGCTCATCTGGCCGTTGTAGTGGTCGATGGCGAGCTTGATCATCTCGAGTTCGACGTCAGCCAGCGCCCGCACATTGCCGCGTTCGTCGAGCGCCCGCAGCGTACCGAACCTGGGCTGAAGCACGGCTGGCCGGTCCGGCTCGGCCATCGGGATGGAATCGCCGTCCGCGATCTCCTCATCGCGCGGTCCTGGAGCAGATGAAAAATGCGGTGCCACATCGTCCGTTTCGAGATTGACGGTGCCKTCCACCTGCGCCCGGATCTGTGGGAAATCATCGACATCGAGCACGTCGCCGTCACACAGCACCGAGGCGCGGAAGACGGCGTTTTCGAGCTGCCTGATGTTGCCCGGCCAGTCATAGGCCTGCAGCACGGCAAGGGCTGCCGCCGAAATGCCTTGCAGGCGGTGGCGCGGGTCGGCGGGCGCCACCTTTTCCATGAAGTGCGTGACCAGATGCGGAATGTCGTCGCGGCGGTCGCGCAGCGGCGGCACGAAGATCGGATAGACGTTGAGCCGGTAGAACAGATCCTCGCGGAACTTGCCGTCCTTGACCTGCTGCAGAAGATTGCGGTGCGTCGCCGAAATCAGCCTGATGTCGACCCTGACGGTCGAGCGGCCACCGACCGGATCGACCTCGCCGTCCTGCACGGCGCGCAGCAGCTTGACCTGTACGTCGAGCGGCAAATCGCCGATCTCGTCGAGGAACAGCGTGCCCGAATGCGCTTCGACGAACTTGCCGGTGTGCTTGTCGGTGGCGCCGGTGAACGAGCCCTTCTCATGGCCAAACAGGATCGATTCGACCAGATTGTCGGGAATGGCGCCGCAATTCACGGTAACGAACGGTTTCGAGCGGCGGTCGCCGSTGCCCTGGATGGCRCGCGCCACMAGTTCCTTGCCGACRCCSGAYTCGCCYTCGATCAGGATCGGGATGTTGGASGCSGCYGCTTTCTGKCCRAGRCGKATCACCCKGTCCATSGCCGGRCTGTGKGTGATCATGTCCYTGAAGGTCARAWGCCCGCCGCGCYKGCGCGAYGTGCGCTTGACCTCGYCCTCGACYGCCTCGACCTTGAGCGCATTGGCGATCGACGCCTGCAGCCTGTCGGGCGACGCCGGCTTGACGACGAAATCGAAGGCGCCGTGCCGCATCGCCGACACCACGGTTTCGATGCCGCCCTGCGCGGTCTGGACGATGACCGGGACGGTGATGTCGCGTTCGCGCATCGCCTTCAGCACGCCGATGCCGTCGAGACCGGGCATGACCAGGTCGAGGATCACCACCGAGACGTCGCGGGCGCCGGGTCCGTCGAGCACGTCGAGGCCGGCGGCGCCGCCGTCGGCGACGATTGCCGTGTGGCCGAAGCGCGTCACCGCGGCCTCGAGCAACCGGCGTTGCACGGGATCGTCATCGACTATGAGTATGGAACCTGTCATGACTTTCTCAGTCGCCCGCTCGAAATCCCCATGGATCATCTTGGCACAGGGTTCTAAATAAGGTTTCAAAAAACCCGGTGAACGAATTGCTTAGGATTTGACCGGCTTCTCTGTTCCCCCTTGAATTCTCTCTCCTTGATGCAAAGAAGGTATTGTCGATGCGCATGATGTTTGGTCGGCGGCTTGCGGCACCAGCGTCCGGTCAGGGCGCGGCCGAGCTTGGCGATCTGCCGGAATGGAACCTTGCCGACCTCTATGCCGGCATGGAAGCCCCGGAACTGAAGCGTGACATCGCCAGGGCCGCCGCCGACGCGATCGCTTTCGAGAGCCGCTGGAAGGGCACGCTCGCCGCCGAGGCCGGGCGCGGCAGCACCGGCAAGCTTGGCGAGGCGCTGGTCGCCTACGAGGCGCTGGAGGAACTGATCGGCCGCATCGTCTCCTATGCGGGCCTGGTCTACGCCGGCAACACCGCCGATCCGCAACGCGCCAAGCTCTATGGCGATATCCAGGAGAAGATGACCGACGCCAGCGCGCATCTTCTGTTCTTCGCGCTCGAACTGAACCTGATCGAGGACGCCGCGATCGAAGGCGCACTGGCCAGCGATTCCGCTTTCGGCCACTACCGGCCCTGGGTGCTCGACCTCAGAATGGACAAGCCCTACCAGCTCGAGGACCGCGTCGAGCAGCTTTTCCACGAGAAGTCGATCACCGGGCGCGGCGCCTGGAACCGCCTGTTCGACGAGACGATGACCGACCTCCGCTTCGACATCGATGGCGAGGAACTGACGCTGGAGCCGGCGCTCAATCGTCTGCAGGATGCCGACAGCGAGGTGCGCCGCCGCGCCTCCGAGGCGCTGGCCGCGACCTTCCGCAAGAATTTGCGCACCTTCACGCTGATCACCAACACGCTGGCCAAGGACAAGGAAATATCCGACCGCTGGCGCGGCTTCGAGGACATCGCCGATTCCCGCCATCTCGCCAACCGCGTCGAGCGCGGCGTGGTCGATGCGCTCGCCACCGCAGTGCGCGAGGCCTATCCGCGCCTGTCGCATCGCTACTACGCGATGAAGGCGCGTTGGCTCGGCATGGACGTGATGAACCACTGGGACCGCAACGCGCCGCTGCCGGAGACACCGCAGGCGGTGATCGGCTGGGACGAAGCCAGGAACACAGTGCTGTCCGCCTATCAGCGCTTCTCGCCAGAGATGGCCGAGATCGCCCGCACCTTCTTCGACCGCAACTGGATCGACGCCCCGGTCCGCCCGGGCAAGTCGCCAGGCGCTTTTGCGCATCCCACCGTGCCGTCGGCCCACCCCTATGTGCTGCTCAACTACATGGGCAAGCCGCGTGACGTGATGACGCTCGCGCATGAACTCGGCCACGGCGTGCACCAGGTGCTGGCCGCCGGCCAGGGCGCGCTGATGGCCTCGACGCCGCTGACGCTGGCCGAGACGGCTTCCGTCTTCGGCGAGATGCTGACCTTCCGCTCGCTGCTCGAGCAGACCTCCGACCGGCGTGAGCGCAAGGCCATGCTCGCCCAGAAGGTCGAGGACATGATCAACACAGTGGTGCGCCAGATCGCCTTCTACGAATTCGAGCGCAAGGTGCATGCCGAGCGCCGCAACGGCGAACTGACGTCCGACAGGCTCGGCCAGTTCTGGCTGGAAGTGCAGGCCGAAAGCCTCGGTCCCGCGATCAAACTGCGCGACGGCTACGAGGTGTTCTGGACCTACATCCCGCACTTCATCCACTCGCCCTTCTACGTCTATGCCTATGCGTTCGGCGACTGCCTGGTGAACTCGCTCTACGCCGTCTACCAGAACGCCGAACGCGGTTTTCAGGACAAGTATTTCGAGATGCTGCGCGCCGGCGGCACCAAGCATCATTCGCAGCTTCTGGCGCCCTTCGGCCTCGACGCCACCGACCCCGCCTTCTGGCAGATCGGACTTGGTGTCATCAGTGGCCTGATCGACGAACTGGAAACGCTCGACGGTTGAGACCTCCGCCTGCGAAAAACAGTTTCGCCGGAATGCATGTTTGGGCCGCACTATTCCTGCGCTAAATATTTGTTCTTGAAGAACTCTCGACGGACGTTTTCCCGTAGCTTTCCGCAAGCTCTATGATAGCCTTCGCCGCAAGCTCAGCCGGAGCGCATGCGGATCGGCGAGGGAAAATCTCAGCCGGACGTGACGCTCAGGCGAACGCGACGACGGCCGTTGGCCATGGGCAAGCAAAGCCGATCGCCGACCGCTCGAACCGAAGCCGGCTGTTCTGCGAACCCGCGGAACCATCATCGAGTAGTCCATCGCCAAAGGTCATGACCCACGGCAGACGGATCTGACTGGAGAGAGACAATGGGCACTTTTTTCTATGTGGTCCTGGCGTTCCTGGTAGGCGTGTTGGTCGGCTGGTTCATCTGGGGTCGCCTGCGTGGTGAGCTTGAYAGTCTGCGCGGCGACCTCGACCGCACCCGCAGCGAGCGCGACCGGCTGCGCGCCGACAGCGATCGCCTGACCGGCGAACTCAATGCATGCGGCAAGACCCGCGCGGACCTCGAGCGCCAGTTGCGCGACGCGCAGGCTTCGACGGGTGGCGGAGCAAAGGCCGCCAGTCAGCCGCCGGCAGCCCTGTTGTCGACGCCGGCCGCGGCCAAATCCGCTCCGGCGGCAGCCAAGCCAGCGCCTGCCAAACCAGCCGCGAAG
>NZ_JBFUGJ010000034.1:0-33696 GCF_056402975.1 Mesorhizobium sp. P3_A9
CCCCCACGGATGTGGGGGAGAGGTGGCTCGGCGAAGCCGAGACGGAGAGGGGGTTACACGCGACCCTGCGTTACTTTTTCAATGTGCTCTGAAGGCAGCCAATTTCGCTCGCTGGCGCTGCCCCCTCTCCGTCCGCTACGCGGCCACCTCTCCCCGCTCTGCGGGGGCGAGGAACCCAAGCTTTCCTAAACCAGCACCAGCCCCTGCCGCATCGCAATCGCAATGGCGTCCGTGCGGTTGGCGGCTCCCAGCTTGATCAGGATCGCGGCGACGTGGAACTTCGCTGTGTGCACGGAAATGTTCAGCCGCCGGGCGATCACCTTGTTGGGCGCGCCTTCGGCCAGCAGCGCCAGCACTTCTGCCTCGCGCGGTGACAGCGTGGGCCGTGTGACGGAGCCATCGTCGAGCGGTTCCTCGCCGAACAGCCCACTGTGGCCTCCAGCCCCATTGGCCGCATCATCGCGATCGAAATCGTCATGGCGATCCGGCGTCGAACGCCCGTCGCCGGACACCCGGTAGCCGGCCGCTGCCAGTCTGACGGCAGCAGCGATCAGAGTCGCATTCGCAGCCAACGGCAGCACGGCAAACACCTGGCCCTCTGGCCGGATAGCGCGCACGGAGAGCAGAACTTGTGGGGGCGGAGTATGGCCAGCCCTCACCCGATCGATCCAGGCCGCGCTGTTGGCAACAGCATCATCGATGACCGCGACATCGGCGACCCCGCCGCCAGCCACGACCGGCAGCAGGTCTTCCGCCATTGCAAGCGAAGCGGACAAGCGCTCGGCGCGCGCGGCATCGCGCAGTGCGATGAGCACCACGAGCTGGCGTTCGCTGCTTGCCACTTCCGGCCCAGCCATATCGGGCCTTGTCAGCGTGTCGCTTTCCATCGATCCTCTCAGCTCAGCGGCTTCTCGCCGATGGTCAGCGCAACATCGCGCTGTTCGCCGCCGCGCACCATGCCAAGCGTCACCGAAACACCGGCGCTGTCAGGCCCGAGCCGGCGGATCAGATCGCGCGGACCATGCACCGCCTCGCCGTTCCACGCCACGATGATATCGCCCAGCGACAGGCCGGCAGCCTTGGCCGGGCCGTTGTCGTCGAGGCTCATCACCATCGCGCCATGCGCATCGCGGTCACGCACCGGATGCAGGCCAGCGCCGAGATAGCCGCGCGCAACATGGCCCTTCTCGCGCAGCGTCGCCACCGCACGTTCGATCGTCTCATAGGGCATGACCAGCGCCCGGCCACGCGGCCCGAACAACAGCATACCGATCAGCGCGCCCTTGGCGTCGAGCACCGGACCACCCTCGAAACGGCCGCCGGCGCCGACAGCCAAATTGATGCGCCGGTCGATCGTGCCGCCGCGCATCGAGCGCCAGGCCGGGCCGACTTCGCCGACCGAACCCGACACCGCCAGCGCTGAGCCCTGGCTGCTGCCGATGGCAATGGCAATATTGCCTGGTCGAACGGCATCAGCCTTGGCAAGGACAGGTATGGCGGTCGCATCGGCGGGCTTCAGCAAGGCAACGCCCGTCGAAGGATCGCGACCGACCAGCTCGGCCTTCGCCGTCTCGCCCGAGGCCAGCGTCAGCTCGATCTCCTCGCCGGCCTCGACAGCCTCCTCGGCGGTGACGAAATAGCCGTCGCCCCAGTGGAAGGCGCTTGCCGTGCGGTGATGATGAGTAGTGAAGCTTGCCGTTGCCGGCGCCGCCTTGGCAGCGAGATCGGCGATCGCCTGCGAAAATGCATTCAGATTGAAGTCGCTCATGAATATCTCCTGGGTTTTCTCATGCCCCAGATATCGCTCGGCAGCGTGCCCGGAGGTACTCGCCTGACGGCTAGTTGCTGGTTTGACTGGCCATCTGGTCAGGTCGCGGCGGTTCCGGCCGCTCCGCACATATAGTCACGATCAAGCCTGAAAACACGGAGCCCGACCATGGCCCTTGCCGCCCAAAAGTTCCAACCTGATGAGACGTTGCTCGACGCCTATTCGACGACGGTGGCCGATGCCGTCGACCGCATCGGCCCGGCCGTCTGCCGCATCGAGCGCATTGGCGGCCAGGGCGGCCATGGTTCCGGCTTCGTCATTGCGCCGGACGGGTTGGTCGTCACCAATTTCCATGTCGTCGGCGACGCCAGGACGGTGCGCGTCTCGATGCCGGACGGCGCCTCCGGCGAGGGCCGCGTGCTCGGCCGCGATCCCGACACCGACATCGCGCTGGTGCGCGCCGACGGCAGCTTCGCCGATGTTGCGCCGCTTGGCGATTCCAAGCGGCTGCGGCGCGGCCAGATCGCCATTGCCATCGGCAATCCGCTGGGCTTCGAATGGACGGTCACCTCAGGCGTCGTCTCGGCGCTCGGCCGCTCGATGCGCGCCTCGACCGGCCGGCTGATCGATGACGTCATCCAGACCGATGCCGCGCTCAACCCCGGCAATTCCGGCGGCCCGCTGGTGTCGTCGGCCGGCGAGGTCATCGGCGTCAACACCGCCATGATTCATGGCGCGCAAGGCATCGCCTTCGCGGTTGCCTCAAACACCGCCAATTTCGTCATTTCGGAAATCATCCGTTTCGGCCGCGTGCGCCGCGCCTTCATCGGCGTCTCGGCCGATACCACCAATCTGCCGCGCCGCGCCGCCCTTCTGTCGCAAGTGTCGACCAGCACCGCGGTGCGGCTGCGCAGCGTCGAGAAGGAAGGCCCGGCGGCCAAGGCCGGTCTCAGGGAAGGCGACATCATCGCGGCAATAGACAGCCGCCCAGTGACCGGCGTCGACGACCTCGTGCGCATGCTCGACGCCGAGCGCATCGGCCGCGAGACGCTGTGCACGGTGGTGCGCCGCACCGGCGTCAGCCAGGTGACGGTGACGCCGGTGGCAAGGGCTGGGTAGCGGAAATCAGGACTCTTCGCTCGGAGCCGGTTTTTTCGGCGCGGCAACATCGATCAACTGACCACTCGCTGGTGGCAGAATCTGCCGAAGTTTCAGGATACGCGCGGTGGTGATGGCACAGTCCTGCCATTCCTGATCGCCCTGAAACCTGAGGATCGCCATAACTTCGGCCTTTGCTCTCAGAGCCGCCAGGAATGCATCGGGGTTTTCGACAGGCAGATGCGGGACCGTCTCATCCGGCTGGTCGAGCAAACGATTGGCGAGGCCGGGAAAGCTGCTCAGCGTGAACCAGCTTTTCGGCCATTCGATCATCAGGATGATCCACAAGGCCAGGATCTTCCATTCCGTCGAGCCGGGTTGCACGCTCTGCTCGATGCGGGCGACCTCTTGCAACAGCGTGATGGCGTTGATGATGCGCTTGATCTGGCGCGGGTTGGCCGGCAGCACGCTGGACAGCGCCTCCAGCCGATGCCGCGTCGCCGCTTCGGCCGTTTTGTCGGTGGCGGCACGCAAGGACAGCCTGCGGTCGAAATCGGTCAGCAAGGCGTCGGTGACGGCGGGGCTTACCGGACTTGCGATGATCTCTTCACGGACAGTCTGCGCGGCACTTTCGCGACCAAGGGCCTCGTTCTGCTGCAGCACGCTGTCCACCTTGAACTCGAACTCGCCGCGCATCGAGGCATCCGCCTCGAAGACGACATCGAGCGGTAGTCCGCTTCGATCCGATAACGCCTGCTTCACCCCCAGCAGATCCCGCACATAGGTGCGGCGGGCAGCATCCGAAATGTCCGGCAGCACGAAGGAGAACTGGATCGCCTTTTCGGCGAAGCGGGCGCCGAATTCATGTTCCGGCCCGACGTGTATCCCTTTCATCGCCTCGTTGACCTTGGTGAAACACTCCTCGATCCAGTCGCGATCGCCAAGCAGGATGAACACCAGGCGCGGACTTTTGAGGATGGTCTGCATGCCGCGGATCAACTCGACGACGAATGTCGGCTCGCAACGGTCGAGATCGTCGACGACCACCAGAACCGGTCGTTTGAGCGATGCCATCATTTTCGCGAAATGCGCTCGGAACCGGTCGAGCGGATCGCCTGAACCCAAAGCATAGTTCTTTGCCGCGTCGGGTGTGCCGGACAGCAAGGTTGAACTCAGTGCCGACAGCACGGTCCATATCAGCGGTGCCCCTCCCACAAGCGCGGCGATGACCACGGAAACAAAAGGACCGAGGCTGGTGGTGTTCGCATTGACCCCCTTGTCATCGAGTTTGAGCAGGCCAAAACGAAAGAAGAGGACGACCGCAAAAATACCCAACACGGTAACCGCCACCTTGTTGCGGATGTCGGGCGTCCATACGCGCCAGACCATTTCGCGCAACCAGCACCATGACCAGTCAGCAGCGCGCAGCAACGGCGAAAGGTAGCCTTGCCCGGCAGCTGGCGGTTGCGGCACCAGCGGCGCATTAGGCAGCGGGTTGCCCGACGCGTCGGTCGCGGGCGCTGGTTCGACCAGCAAGTCCTCGGCATAAATGGCGTCGGTCGTCTGTTTGCGGATCGCCTGATAAAACACCCACCATGGCGGCAGCACATGCTGGTGCTGCCATGCGTTGAAGGTGACGATGTGCCAGGGTCGCCGGTAGGACTCCGGCCAGAAATTTGGGTCGCCGAGCGGCAGGCCCAGCATCCAGGCCGGCGCTGGGCCGGCCACCCTGTAGGGATTGAGCAGGCGGATCAGGAAATTGGCAAAGCTGGTCTTGCCGCCACCCCATGGCGCGTCGATGTGCACGACAAAGCCGGGTGGCGGTTCCCTGGCTGGCCGCTTAGGCCAGAGGCCCGTCCAGCGCGCACTGTTGCCGCCGTAACTATCCCGAGGCTTTTCCTTGTTGAGCTGATCCCAGACTTGATTGAGCCGTCCCGCCAGCACGAAGGCTAGATCCGAGCGGCTGAGAAAATCGACATCAGGATCGGTGGAGTCATCGAGGAAACTGGTCTCGACCGCGGAGGTCTCTGGTGGCGGTGATGGCGGTGGAGGTGGAGGTGGCGGCGGTGGCTCCGGCGGCGGAGTTGACGTGGTCGGTGTGGCTTCCGATTCCGGCGTTGGATCGGGATCGGCAACCGGATCCTTCCTGTCCTTCACACGGGCACCGCGGATGGTCCCGCCACCGGCGGATGAAATCTGTCCTTTGCTTTGACGTTTGCGAACCGTTCCGGGCCGCGAAGTCGACACCGGGCGGGATCGCGTAATCATTTCCATGACTTCGGCCGGCGACATGCCTTCCAAGCCGCCGCGTTGCTCCTTGGGATTTTCGGAAACCGGGCTGGCAAGCCAGGCTGCGATATCCGCATTCACCTTCGCCGGCTCCCGGTTCCACCACTTGTCGGGTTGACGGGCAATGCGCAGATCAAGTGTCTCGCTGAAGTAAGATATTGGTCGCGAACGTCGGCTATTCGGTAAAATCGCGCGATACCATTCTATCCAAAGTTTGAAGCCTGCCGCAGACAGATCAGGATCCTTGACCATGTCGTCGAACGGCGCGCGGACCCAATGCGGAAAATTGGCCTGAAATCTTGAATCGCCGCGCACATCGATCAACCACAGCGGCTCGTTGATCAGCCTACGAGCAGCTTCCGCGGCGCCTGAGCTTTCAGATTCAGACAGGAAGGACACATCGGAAGCAACACTTTCCCGTATCTGAGCCGCGCCGACGCTGCTCGCAACGACGCTACCGGCATTTGCCGCGAGCTCGGCAGTGATCGCCGCCGAGCTTTTCGTTCCTCTATCGCTGAAGTCGGCAGCCGTGACAGCGGCTTGAACGACCGCGGCCGGAGCACCAGTTCGAATGTTGCTGCCAACGACCAAGGACTCGGCCACAGCGGTGCCAGCGTAAGCGGCATCCGAAGTGGCTGACCGCATATCTTGTGTCGGGTACCTGCGGGCGAACCAGGATATAAACGCAGCCCGAAAAACAATCAGAAGCAAGCGTTCACGGGAAATCGGCGCATCGGCATTGGCCAGCGGCAGCACTCTTAGCGCAAGCCGCGCCGCTATCGCCTGCGCCCATTCCGGTGGCTTGTCCACCAGCCAGTTCTCAAGCTCTTCTCGACTGCCAATGCTGATCCGGTCCGCCACCCTCAGCCCCCCTCCAGCCTCGGTTCAGGATGGCCGCTGTCTCGACCCTGCGCAAGCAGAGAATATGCAGGCCTCTGCCGGGCAACAGTACGTTGAAGATATTGTCGCGGTTCTATTGGCGTCGCCGTCATATGGCTTCAGTCGGACGGAACTTTCTAACCATTCGATACTTCAGACCACCACTCAAGCGCCCGTCGCCCCCGCCGCATACTGCGCCAAAAATTCCTCGCTGGGCGGGATCGGCTTGATGACGTCGATCAGCACGCCATTGGGATCCCTGGTGATGAAATGGCGCTGGCCGAAGGGTTCGTCGCGCAGCGTCCGCAGGACCGGCAGGCCGGCGGCAAGAATCCGCTCATAGACCGCATCGGGATCCCTGACCTCGAAATTGATCAGCAGACCTGAGGTGCGCCCCCGCCCCTCCTCCGGGATTGTCTCGTGGTCACCCTGGACGATGCCGAGGTTGACGCGTTTGTTGTCGACCGACTGCAGGTGCACGTACCAGTCGCTTTCAAACAACGGCTGGAAGTCGAAATGCTTGATATAGAAGGCCGCAGTGCCGGCGACGTCGCCGGTCATCAGCACCGGGTAATAGCTTGATATCTTCATCTTTCTTTCTCCCTGGACATAACATACAGTCTGTATGTAAATCGAATTAACATACAGGCTGCATGTATGCAACAGGAATCCGCGCGCCGTTCCAACCGCGACCGCACCGAGGCGACCCGCGCCGACCTGATCGCGGCGGCGCGAAAGCTGTTCACGGAAAAATCCTATGCCGAGACCGGCACGCCGGAGATCGTCGCCGCGGCCGGCGTAACGCGCGGCGCGCTCTATCACCACTTCGCCGACAAGCAGGCGCTGTTTGCCGCCGTGGTCGAGCAGGAGGCGCAAGCGGTGGCGCAAGAGATCGACCGCGCTTCGCCACCCTCGCTCGAAGCCCGCGAGGCGCTCATCGCCGGCTCCGACGCCTATCTCGCCGCCATGCGCGCGCCCGGCCGCACGCGGCTGTTGCTGCTTGATGGTCCGGCCGTGCTTGGCCGCGCCGCCATGGATGCGATCGACAATAGCCACGGCAACCGCTCGCTGCGCGAGGGACTGGTCGCGGCGATGCGGGCCAACAGGATGACGAGATTGCCGGCGGAAGCGCTGACCGCGCTGCTTGCATCGGTCTTCGACCGCGCCGCACTCGCCATCGAGGCCGGTGCGTCAGCCGAGGATTACCGCGCCGTTCTCATGGCGCTGATTGACGGACTGTCTCCGGCTCCTCTTCAGGCACCTCGCCCGGCTCGAACTCGTTGAAGCAGCCAAGCCCGCGCTTGAACCGTTCGATCAGCCAGGCCGCCGCCGGCTTCGGGGTGCTGTCGTTGCGATACATGGCAAACATCGGCGAGCGCACCTCGCTAAAGGGTTCGAGGTCCAGTTCCACCAGGCGACCTGTGGCCAGATCGTCTGATATCAGCCAGCGCGGCAGACCGCCCCAGCCCAGCCCCTCGCGCATCAGAATATGCTTGGTGCGCACATCCGTCAGCCGCCAGGTGCGGTAGGCAAAGACACCGAAGTCGCGTCCCTTGGTGCGTTCGGACTGGTCGGTGACGACAAGCTGGGTGTGTTCGCGCGCATCCTCGATCGCCACCGGTTTTGGCAGCAGCGCCAGCGGGTGGGTGGGCGCGGCAGCCAGAACGATCGACATGAAGCCGATGCGCACGAGGTGAATGTCGTTGACCTCGCCAAGCAGGCCGCCAATGCCGAGATCGGCCTGGCCGCTGACGACATGATCGGGGATCAGGCCGAGCGTGCCGATATGCAGGCGCAGCATCACGGTTGGGAACTGCGCCTCGAACGCCTTCAGCACCTGCACCAGCACCGGCGAAGGCAGTGCTGAGTCGACCGACAGCGCGACCTCGGCCTCGAGCCCCTGATGGTGGCCGTCGACGCGCGAGCGGATGCGCTGCAGCACGCCGATCATGCGTCGCGCATCCTCCAGCATCGCTCGGCCGATCTCGGTCAGCTGCGGCTCGCGCGTGCCCTCGCGTTCGAACAGCTTCAGCCCAAGCTGCGCCTCGAGATTGGCGATGCCGTAGCTGATGACGGATTGCGCCCGGTTGAGCTTGCGGCCGGCGGCCGAAAAGCTGCCTGTTTCGGCAACCGTCACAAAGATCTGAAGTTGGTCGAGTGTCGGGTTGGGCTGCATTACCTTATCCACATTGTAGATGGATCGTATATAAAATATACCAGTTTTTCGAATGGGTCGATAGGCCCATATGAGGCGGGACAATTCAATTCCCACTGGAGAGACCCGCTATGTCCATTCTTCTTGTAACGTCGAGCCCGCGCGGCGCTGCCTCGCACTCAACCCGCATCGCCACCGAATTCGCCGAAAAGCTCGTCGCCGCCGATCCGTCGAACACGCTTGTCGTGCGCGACCTCGTCGCCAACCCGCTGCCGCATATCGATGCCGACTATTCGACCGGCATCTACACGCCGGCTGAAGCCCGCACCCCGCGCCAGGCTGAAGTCGTCGGCGTGTCCGACGTCGTGCTCGACGAACTGTTCGCCGCCGACACGGTGATCCTCGCTACCGGCTTCATCAACTTCAACATCTCCTCGACGCTGAAGTCGTGGGTCGACCACATCGCCCGCTCCGGCAGGAGCTTTGCCTATGGCGAAGGCGGCCCCAAGGGCCTCGTCACCGGCAAGAAGGTCTATATCGTGCTGGCTTCGGGCGGCATCTATTCCGAGGGTGCGGCCGTGCAGTTCGATCACGCCATTCCCTATCTGCGCGGCGTGCTCGGCTTCCTCGGCATGACCGACGTCGACGTCATCCGCATCGAAGGCGTCGGCATGGGCCCTGACGCGGTGACCGCGGCACTCGCCAAGGCGACTGCCAAGGTCGACGCCGTGGTGGCCAGCCAGCAAGTCGCCGCTGCCGCGTAGGGCTGACGATTATCTGAACTTCAAAGGCAGGCGCCCGCGCCTGCCTTTTTCTTATCAAGCGTCCCTTGCCTCGTCCTGCTGCGTCTCCGACAGCGGCGGCAACACGACAGCCGGATGGCGGCCTTCGCGCAGCATCAGCCCAAGACTGTAGTCGACGGCCAGCTTCATGGCGCCGAGCGCCGTGCCGCCGTCTTCCAGCGAGCTGACGGCGATCCGTGTCGGCCACGCAAGTTCCGCCGCGACGTGCTCGACCTTTTCCGTCATCAGCGGGTTTCTGCCGACACCGCCGCCAAGCACGATCAGGCCGGGGTCGAGCATGCCGATGCAGCCGGCCGCCAACCTGCCGATATCGGCGGCATGGCGCGCGACGGCCGCTACCGCCGGTGGCGAGCCCTCGAGCGCGCGCGCGAACAGATCCTTGGCCGAGTCGGGCGGCGCGCCTTCCCCGGCGGGCCAGTCGACACGGCAGCGCTCGACCAGCGCCCGCGAGCCGAGATAATGTTCGAGCCCTTCACGATAGGGCGTCTCGCTGGCCGACCACGGGAACGGCATACGGCCGATTTCGCCGGCCGCACCACCGGCGCCGCGAAACAGGCGCCCCTCGGTGATGAAGCCGAGGCCGACCCGCACGCCGACTTGCAGGAAGGCGAAGGTCTGGTGGCCTTGCGCGGCGCCAAAATGCATCTCGCCGATGGCCGCGCAGTTGACGTTGTTTTCCAGAATGATCGGCACCTCGACGCTACGGCGCAGCAGGCCAAGCACGGCGGACGGCCCACCTGGCCGGTCGAAACGATCGTTGGAGACGATGCGCGGCACGGCCACAGCAATGGCGCGCAGCGCGCGAAAACTCTTGGCCACCCTGGCCATGGTGGCACGCGCCACCGACAGCACGACGGCGCCGACCTCGTCGGCATCGCCGGCTATCGCATCCGGTATCGGCTCTTCCATCGACGCCAGCTTCTCAGCATCCATCGAATAGGCGACGGCGCGCACCTGAGCGGCGCCGACATCGATGCCGATCGCGTAGCCCGCACCCGGACCGATGCCGTAGATCGTCGCCGTGCGGCCAATGGCGCCACGCTCCAGCCCGCGCGAGGTAACGAGGCCCAAGGCGCTCAGCTCCGACACCGCCGCCGACATGGTCGGCTTCGACAGGTCGAGCATGGCCCCGAGCTTCGGCCGCGTCACCGGCCCGTGCGCGGCGAGCACGCGCAGCACGGCGCGGGCGCTGTCGGTCAGATTGGGGATTTCCGCAGCCGCCATCTCAGCCGTTCGACCTTTGCCCTGAAATCCTGTTTCCGGTCGGTGGAAGCGCAAGCGCTGCCCCGACTCGAAAGCCACATCCCGTCCTCAATGCCCCATTGCTGACCGGTTTGGCAATTTCCTCGATGCCCGGACAAGGACGTCAGACTTCGGTCGGCGACCACGGCTTCAGCTTGATGTCGGTCTGGCGGTAGCGGAACACGATGTCGGTAAGGCCTGCCGCGTCCTGCATGTCGCCTACAATGAGCTGGATGGCGATGATCTCCAGTATGGCATCGGCGATGGCGTTGCCGAGCGCCGGAACCGAGATCGCCACCAGCCTGTCGGCTGGAGCGACATCGCTGCGCCGCGTCACCAGCACCGAGGGACAGCCCAGCGCCGCAACATCCTGCGCGATCTTGACCTCGCGGCCATCGCCGATGGCGATCAATCCGGTTGCCGCATCCTGCGATTCCATCGGTCCGTGCAGATAGTTGAGCGTGTCCCAGCCCGATGCCGGCACCCGAACGGCCTCGCGGATCAGCATCGCCGCCTCGCCGGCATTGGCGAAACCGAGACCGGCGCCGACGATGTCGATGGATGTTCTGCCCTGCAGCAACCGCGCCGCCTGGTCGGCACCCTGTTGCGCACCGGAGAGCACTGTGGCGACCGCGGTCGGCAAACGCGTCCAGTCGAAGCTGTTGCCGGCAAGCCTGTCGATCAGCATGCCGAGTGCCAGCAAGGTCCCGGTATAGCCGGTCGAACTGGCGCCATTGTCGGCGCCCGAATCCGTGGCAAGCACCGCACCAGTCAGATCAGCCAGCGGATTGTCGCTGCCACGGCAGACCGCGAGGCGTGGCGCGCGCGACGCCTCGCGCATGACGTCGGAGATTTCGCGGCTCTGCCCCGAAGCCGACAGTGCGATGAACGCATCGGCGGCCGAGTCCGTACGGCCATAGAGATCGGTCGGCGTATAGGCAAAAGCCTTGATACCGGAGGCGCGCAGATAAAGCGCGCCGGCCAGGGCGGCCTGGTAGCTGGCGCCGATGCCGGCAAGCCCGATCGTCTTGCCGGCAAAGGCGCTGAGATCGAGGCCGTCCAGCGACGCAGCCACCGAGCGCCGGCCGATTTCAAGACTTTCGGTCTGGCGCGCCACCGCCGGGCGGTAGCCGATACGCTTCATCATTCAAACGACTCCAGTTTGCGAGGACAGCCCTTGACCGACCAGCAGCCGTCTGGCCAAGGCGACGGCACCCAGCACCGGCGGCTCGCGCAGCAGCAGCACCTGGCTCGACGGCGATATTTTTGCCATGGCCTCGACAAATGCCGTCATCAGCATCGGCTGCTCCGAGATGACACCGCCGCCGGCCACGACAAGGGCGGGATTGGCGCCGCGTTCGATCAGGAGTTCGACCAATGCGGCCAACCCTGCGCCACCTTCCCTGATGACACGAATGGCCAGAGCCGAGCCGGCGATCGCCGCGTCGAACACGGCATTGGCATAGCGGCCCCAGACCGCCGCACCGCGTGTCTCGTTGAGCAGGATGCCGAGCTTGGTCTGGTCGTCGGTATCGAGTTCGCGCATCAGGGCGGCGATCAGCGGGTCGCCATCCTGGCCCCGGTCGAGGCTATGGCGAATCGCCTTCGCCGCCTCGCGCACCAACGCCGGCGCGCTGCCCTCGTCGCCAAGGATCCAGCCCCAGCCGCCTGCGGCCAGCATCTTGCCATCGGCCATGCGCGCCACCGCGATGGAGCCGGTGCCGGAGACGACACCGATACCGTCGTCATAGCCAGCGGCGGGCACCATCAATTCGGCATCGTTGACCACCTGCACCGCACTACCGGTCCTGCCGGAGAGCAGCGCCTGGAAGCGAAGGCATTGTTCACCCGTATCGCAGCCATGCGCGCCGACTGCCAGCGCGACAGGTGCTGCGCCGCCGCACAGCCCAGCGACGATGCCGGCCAGTGTCGTGGCATCGGTCTCCATCTGGCGAATGCGCCAGCTCTCCGTCACCAGCACCTCGTCGGCGATCGTGTGCCCGCCCTGGCACGCCATGATGCGCGTCTTGGTGCCGCCTATATCCACGCCTGCAATGATTTTCTGGGTCACCGACATCCACCGCGCACGCCGGACGAAGCGGGCTGCCTCGTCCAAATCCACATTAGTTAGGAAACTTTACAAACTATCTTCCCAGACGGCAAGAACTATGATTTGATAATCGTCGTAAAAAGCGCATCAAGCGCGATTGGGAGATTGCAACATGAGCAGGAGAAGGATTGGGCTGGCCCTCGCGGCCGCGTCTTTCGCATGGGGATTGGCAGCCAGCGTGGCGCATGCCACCGACATCTCGTTCTGGACCTGGCGCCAGGAAGACAAGGCCGCCTACAACGAACTTTTCGCCGATTTCACCAAGGCCAACCCGGACATCCATGTGAAGTTCGAGTCGTTCCCGGACGAGAACTACCCGACCATCGTCTCGACGGCGCTGGCCGCCGGCAAGGGTGGCGACGTCATCCACACCCACGCCTATGGCTGGCTCGAGCAGTTCGTCAAGGCAGGCTATTTCGAGCCGCAGGATCTGACCACAGTGCCTTCGCTCGCCAACCAGCCCGCCGATGCGCTGGTGGCCGGCACCTACCGCGCCGACAAGAAGGTCTATTCCCTGCCCTTCGCTTCGCAGACGCTCGGCCTGTTCATCAACAAGGACGTCTTCGCCAAGGCCGGGCTGACGCCGCCGACCACATGGGATGAGTTCATAACCGTCAGCAAGGCGCTGAAGGACAAGGGCATTTATCCCTTGGCCAACGGCATGGGCACCAGCTGGTTCAACGAGATGTTCGTGGCCATATTCACCAACCCCTTCCTCGGCCAGGACTTTGTCAGCGACCTGACGTCGGGCAAGACCACCTTCAAGGACCCGCGCTATGTCGCGGCGCTCGGCAAGCTGCTCGAACTGCGCGACTACATGCCGCCCGGCTTCGAAGGCATCGACTACGACACCGCCGGCCAGCTGTTCATCAGCGGCAAGGCGGCGATGCTGGCCGGCGGCAGCTTCGATATCGCCAGCTACCGGACCCAGAACCCGGCCATCAACATGGACTTTGTCGCCCCGCCAATGGCCAAGGCCGGCGACACACCGCAGGTGACGAAGTTCTTCGACGGCGGCTATGCCGTCAACGCCAAGTCGGCCAACAAGGAGGCCGCGCTGAAGCTGGTCAACTGGATGGGCACCAAGGAGTTCGGCGACAAGTTCTCCGCTCTGCTCGGCAACATCTCGCCGATCAAGGGCGTCGTCATCAAGGACGAGCTTCTCGCCCATGTCGCCAAGTTGAACGAAACCGCCATGCCGCATATCAATGTCGTCTACTTCCGTTTCGAGAAGCCGACGGGATCGGAGCTGCTGCAGGGCGACATCACCAAGATGATGTCGGGTTCGATCACTCCGGACCAGCTGGCCGCCGACCTGACCGACGGCCTCGCCAAATGGTACAAGCCTTTCCAGGGCAAGTGACATGAACATCGGCCGGCGCCACACCACAAAAGCCTTTCCGTGGCGCCGGTCACTCTGGATCGCGTCCCTGCTGACACCGGCCCTGGTGGTCATGGTGCTGTTCGTGCTCTGGCCGCTGCTCTCGGCCTTCCGCCTTGCCTTCTATGAGTTCAACGGCTTGCAGCCGACCGGATTCATCGGCTTTGAAAACTTCCGCAAGGTGCTGTTTGAACAGCCTTATAGCGACTGGACTTACAATGCGCTGAAGCACAACATCATCGCCTTCGTGGCGCTGATGGTGTTCGAGAACGGCACCGCCTTCCTGCTCGCCTACGCCCTGCTGAAAGCCCTGCCCGGCCACCGCATCCACCAGGTCATCGTCTTTCTTCCTGTCGTGCTGTCGGCGGTCATCGTCGGCTTCCTGTGGAAACTGTTCCTGCATCCGCTGTTCGGCCTGGTGAACCAGACGCTGGCGCTGGTCGGCATCGGCGCCATACCGTGGCTCGGCAATGAACACACCGCACTCGGCAGCGTCCTGTTCGCCAATGTCTGGCACTGGCTCGGCTTCCCGACCCTGGTGCTGCTGGCCGGCATGCAGCGCGTCAGCAAGGAAGTGATCGAAGCCGCCCGTCTCGACGGCGCCGGCGACTATGTGCTGATGACCAGGATTATCTGGCCGCTGATTGCGCCGAGCGTCACCATCGTCACCATCCTGACCTTCATCGGCAGCTTCAACTGGTTCGAAATCCCCTATGTCATGGCCGGCCTTACCGGCTCGCCCGGCGGCGCCACCGACGTGCTCGGCCTCTATTTCTACCGCACCGCCTTCGGTTCGACGACGACAGGCATCCAGGATTTCGGCCAGGGCAGCGCGCTGGCCGTGATGATGTTCATCATCGTTGCCGGCGTCACGGCAATCGCGCTTCGCTACCTGCGCCGTCGCGAGATCGAGCTGTGAGCGCGACAGCCCGCACCGGGCAGCCCGCCGAGTTGCTGAAGAACGGCGCCATCCAGCTGATGCTGGCGATCAACGCCGTCATCATGATCTATCCGCTGTTCGTCATGGTGATGTCGTCCTTCAAGACCAATGCCGAGATCTTCAGCTCGCCCTTCGCGCTGCCGGCGCACTTCTCGCTGGCCAATGCCGAGCGGGTATGGAGCGAAACCAATTTCGTACGCTACCTCGCCAATTCCGTCGGCATCACCATGGCCGCGGTCGCCCTGATCCTTCTGTTCAGCACCATGGCCGCCTATGCGATTGCCCGCTACCAGTTCAGGCTGAGCGCGCTGGTGCTGATGTTTTTCCTGAGCGGCATGACCGTGCCGCTGAAACTGGCAATCATTCCGCTGTTCATCCAGCTGGATTCGCTGGGACTGGTCGACAGCTATGCCGGCCTGGTGCTGGTCTATGTCGCCATGGGCATCCCGTCGGCGGTGTTCATCATGACCGGCTTCCTCCGGACCTTGCCGCGCGAACTGGAAGAGTCGGCGCGCATGGACGGCGCCAGCGAATTTCGCATTATGCGCTCGATCATGCTGCCGCTGGCGCGCCCGGCGCTGGTCATCGTTGCGATCCAGAACGCGGTGCCGATCTGGAATGATTTCTTCTTTCCGTTGGTGCTGATCACCTCGGACGAGCTCAAGACGCTGCCGCAGGGCCTCACCGTCTTCGTCGGCGAGTTTACCACCGACTGGGGCGTGCTGTTCACCGGACTGACACTGGCGGCGCTGCCGATCACGCTGCTCTACATCGTGCTGTCGAAGCAGTTCATCTCCGGCATCACCCAAGGCGCAGTGAAATAAGCCGCGGTCAAAAAGACGAGGATCTTCAAGTGGCGAACCAGAACAAGATCATCATCACCTGCGCGATTACCGGCTCGATCCACACGCCGTCAATGTCGCCGCATCTGCCGGTGAGCGCACAAGAGATCGCCGACGCCGCGATCGGCGCGGCCGAGGCAGGCGCTGCCATCGTCCATCTGCATGCGCGCAACCCCGCCGACGGCCGGCCGGATCAATCGACCGAGGCCTTTGCGCCCTTCCTGAAGGTGATCAAGCAGCGCTCCGACTGCGTCATCAACATCACCACCGGCGGTGCGGCGACGATGAGCGTTGAAGAACGGGTCAAGCCGGCGGCGACCTTCGCGCCGGAAGTCGCCTCGCTCAACATGGGCTCGATGAATTTCGGCCTCTATCCGATGCTGGAGCGCTTCAAGACCTTCGAGCATGACTGGGAACGTCCCTATCTCGAGGGCTCGCGCGACCGCATCTTCCGCAACACTTTTGGCGACATCGAGCACATATTGCGCACCTGCGCTGAGAACGGCACGCGTTTCGAGATCGAGTGCTACGACATCGGCCACCTCTACACGCTCGCCCACTTCGTCGAGCGCGGCCTGGTCAAGGCGCCGTTCTTCGTCCAGAGCGTGTTCGGCATACTGGGCGGCATCGGCACCCATCCGGAGGATGTCGCGCATATGAAGCGCACCGCCGACCGGCTGTTTGGACAGGACTACCACTGGTCGGTGCTGGGCGCCGGCCGCAGCCAGCTGCCGATCGCCACCCAGGCGATTGCGCTCGGCGGCAATGTGCGCGTCGGACTGGAGGACTCGCTGTGGATCGGCAAGGGCCAGTTGGCGAAATCCAACGCCGAGCAGGTGCTCAAGGTGCGCCAGATCATCGAGGGGCTCGGCGCCTCGGTTGCCACCCCTGACGAGGCGCGGCAGATCTTGCAGCTCAAGGGCGGCGACAAGGTCTCTTTCTAAGGAAAACACCAATGAGTGCGGTCACGATATCGGGCGTCGAGAAAGCCTACGGCAAGGCCAAGGTCATCCACGGCGTGTCGGTCGACATCGCGTCAGGCGAATTCGTCATCCTCGTCGGCCCGTCCGGCTGCGGCAAGTCGACTTTGCTGAGGATGATCGCCGGGCTGGAGGATATCAGCGCCGGCGAGATCGCGCTCGAAGGCAAGGTCATCAACGACGTCGCGCCAAAGTCGCGCGACATCGCCATGGTGTTCCAGAACTATGCGCTCTACCCGCACATGACGGTGCGCGAGAACATGGCTTTCGCGCTGACGCTGAAGAAGACCGACAAAAGCGAGATCGACGCCAAGATCATGCGCGCCGCGACGATCCTCGGACTGCAGGACTTGCTGGAGCGCTATCCGCGCCAGCTCTCCGGCGGCCAGCGCCAGCGTGTCGCCATGGGCCGCGCCATCGTGCGCGATCCCAAGGTCTTCCTCTTCGACGAACCGCTCTCCAACCTCGACGCCAAGCTGCGCGTGCAGATGCGCACCGAGATCAAGGCGCTGCACCAGCGCCTGGGAACCACCATCGTCTATGTCACCCACGACCAGGTTGAGGCCATGACCATGGCCGACAAGATCGTCGTCATGAATGGCGGCATCGTCGAGCAGGTCGGCGCCCCGCTCGACCTCTACGACCGGCCGGCCAATCTGTTCGTCGCCCAGTTCATCGGCTCGCCATCGATGAACATTTTGCAAGGCCGCACCACGGTGGACGGTTTTACCGCCAGCGACGGCACGGTGTTTCCTCTGCCGGCGCTGGAACAGGGCGAAAGCGCGCTCGCCTGGGGCATCCGGCCCGAACATCTCAGGCTCTCCGACAGCGGCGTGCCGGCCGTGGTCGAAGTGGTCGAGCCGACCGGCGCGGAAACGCTTGTCCTGGCCAAGGCCGGCAACAACACGATGAGCGCGCTGCTGCGCGAACGGATTTCCGTGATGCCGGGCCAGCAGGTTTTCCTGGCGCCGGACCTGACCCAGCTGCATCTGTTCAACGCCGAGGGTCGGCGCATCACGTCCACGGTCCAGTAAACGTAGGCGTTGCGTCCTGGCTTTGCGTTGGAGCTAGCCGAGGAGATGTCTGAGCAGGCCGGCCGCGCCGACGCCGATCAAAACGGTCGGCAGCATGGACAACCGCGTCGCGACGACGAAGGTGATGGCCAGCGCCAGAAGATCAGCGGGATTACGCGACACGAAGGCCGGCGCGATGACCGAGATCAGCACGCAGCCGGGTGCGGCCTCCATCACCGCGGTCGCACGCGCACTGAGCACGCGGTTGCGCAGCACGACATAGCCGCCGATCCGGGTGAGGTAGGTGACGCCGGCCATCAGCACGATGGTGAGAAGGGTTGTCATGTCGATCATGCATCACCTGCCATCAGCCAGGCAGCAAGCAACCCCGACACCGCACCCGCCGCGACATACCAGGCGCCGGGAACGAAGAGATAGACAAGGGCGGCAACGACCAGGCTGACCAGCCAGGGCCGCGCCGCCGCCACGCTTTTCCACATGCCGCGCATCAGCACCAGGAAGACGGCCGGAAACGCCATGTCGAAACCGTAGTGCTGGACATCGCCGAGCATCGGGCCGAGCAACGCGCCGAGCGTGGTGAAGCCCACCCAGGTCAGATACATTGCTAGCGCCGCACCCATATAGTAGCGCGGGCTGAAGGCTGGCGTGATGCCTGCAGCGGCGCGCTGCTTGGCATCGGCCAGGCCCAGCGCCCAGCTTTCGTCGCAGAGGAAGAACAGCGCCGGAAACGCTTTGCGCCGCGGCAGCTCACGCAGGAACGGCGCCAGCGCCGCGCCCATCAAGAGATGGCGGCTGTTGACCAGGAAAGTGATGGCGACGATGAGCAGGATGTGCGGCGGCGACGTCCACAACTGGATCGCCGCGAATTCCGAGCCGCCGGCGAAGTTCAGCCCCGTCATCACAGACAGTTCGACCGTGCTCAGCCCTTTCTGCGTGGCCTGCGCGCCGAGCACCAGCGCATAGGGGATGGTGCCGAGCAGCACCGGCGCGCAGGACGCCACACCGCGGCGGAACTCCGATCCCGAGCCATCGCCCGCTGCTTCGACTGTCTCTGAAATGCTCATGCTCTGCCGTCGGCCGACCTCGCGGCCGCCGCTTCCCTGCGTTTGAAACTCTCGTGATACCGGCGGCAAACATACCTAAGCCTATCCGCTATTTGGTTGCGAAGATGCGCTCAATCTGTCAAAAATTGGCATCCTACACCACGATTCTAATAAATAATGGAATTTACGGCCATGAAGCTTGACGACATCGACAGGCGCATCCTGCGGGCGCTGCAGCGCGACGGCCGCATGGCCAACAACGATCTGGCCAATGAGGTCGGCCTGTCGCCCTCGCCTTGCCTGCGGCGCGTGAAGCTCTTGGAGGAGGCCGGCGTCATCGACCGCTATGTCGCGGTGCTCAACCCGGCCAGCATCGGCAAGGGTCTCACCTTCTTCACCCGGATCTGGCTGAAGACGCAGGACGAGGACACGATAGAGCACTTCGCCACCGAAGTGGCCAAGCTGCCGCAAGTGATGGAATGCTATCTGATGCTGGGCGACTGCGACGCCATGGTGCGCGTGGTGGCGGCCGACATCAACGACTATCGCCGTTTCCAGTCGGAGCATCTCAGCCGCATCAAGGGTGTCCAGAACGTCAAGACCGACGTCCCCAGCTGGACGATCAAATACACGTCGGAATTGCCGATCTGAGGTGACGGCGAAACGGTCCATTCCAGACTGGATAAAAAATGCAACCGGATTGTAGGACGGGCCTCGGTGCCAGCGTCCTTCGGACGCAAGCAGCGCTGAGCGCTGCCCTCTGGCATGGGAGATTTGCATGAACCTTTCCTATCGTTGGGTCATCGTCGCGGCAGGCGCGCTGATGTCCTGTGTCGCCATCGGCACGATGTTTTCGCTGGCGATATTTCTCGAACCGATGGCGCTCGACACGCAGTGGTCCCGCGCCGGCATTTCGAGCGCCATGACACTCAACTTCCTGGTCATGGGCCTTGGCGGCTTCGCCTGGGGCGCCCTCTCGGACCGCTTCGGCGCCCGCATCGTCGTGGCGATCGGTGCAGTGCTGCTCGGGCTGGCGCTGGTGGTGGCGAGCCGTGCCGGCTCACTGCTGACCTTCCAGATCAGCTATGGCGTGCTCGTCGGGCTTGCCGCCAGCGCCTTCTTCGCGCCGATGATCGCGCTGACCACCGGATGGTTCGACACCCACCGCGGGCTTGCGGTTTCCCTTGTCTCGGCCGGCATGGGCGTCGCCCCGATGACGATCTCGCCTTTCGCCCGCTGGCTGATCTCCGCCTATGAATGGCGCACCGCCATGTTCGACATCGGCATCATGGCCTGGGTGCTGTTGCTGCCGGCGGTGCTTTTGGTCCGCCAGCCGCCAAAGCCCGCTATTGCCGATGCGGCTTCAGCGCCGGTCGCCGAGCGTGCCGGCATGAGTGTGGCCCAGGCGTTGCGCTCGCCGCAGTTCATCGTGCTGGGGCTGACCTTTTTCGCCTGCTGTGCTGCCCACTCCGGGCCGATCTTCCACATGGTCAGCTACGCCATGCTGTGCGGCGTAGCACCCATGGCGGCGGTTACGATCTACAGCGTCGAGGGTCTCGCCGGCTTGGGCGGCAGGCTTCTCTACGGCGTGCTGGCCGACCGGCTCGGCGTCAAACCTGTGCTGGTCGCGGGACTGGCGATCCAGGCGATCGTCATTGCCGCCTATCTCTCGATCAGCCAGCTCGACCAGTTCTATATGCTGGCCGTCATCTTCGGCGCCACCTATGGCGGCGTGATGCCGCTCTACGCGGTGCTGGCGCGCGAGTATTTCGGCCAGCGCATTCTTGGCACCGTGTTCGGCGCCGCCACCATGCTCTCCAGCCTCGGCATGGCGCTGGGACCGCTCGCCGGCGGCATGATCTTCGACGCCTATGCCAGCTACCACTGGCTGTTCATCGGCTCGGCCCTGATCGGCCTGGGTGCCGCGGGCATAGCCATCGCCTTCCCGCCGCTGCCGCGCAGAGAGTTGCAGGCAGCCTAGAGCAATTCCAGGAAAAGTGTGAAACGGTTTTCGGTCCGGAATTGCGTCAAAACAAAGGGTTAGAGCAGTTCACTGTTTCGGTGAACTGCTCTAGCAGCACGCTTCGCGACAACGAACGATCCCGGGATTTATCCGGGATCGTTCGTTGGCGAAAAATGGCTTTGCAGCACGGCGCGAAACTTTTGCATCGTCTTTTCGGTTGTCTGCGCATCGGCCGCCGCAAAGCCCATGACGAGGCCGTTCTGCTCCGTGCCGTGGCGGTATTGGATCGACAGCGCCGAGACGTTGATGCCCTGCTGGAGCGCCGCCTCGGCAACCGCCCTGTCGCTGCATCTCCCGCGAAAGATGCCGACGACCTGGATGCCGGATTCGGTGGCATGGAAATCCAGCCATTCCCCGAGATGCCTTTGCGCGCTTTCCAGGAAGAATAGCCGCCTCTCCGCATAGAGGCGGCGCATGCGTCTGAGATGGCGGGTGAAATGCCCCTCATTCATGAAATCCGCGAGCGCGGCCTGGGTCAGCAAGGGGGCGAACTGGCCGCTCACGCTCAGCGCCGAGACGATCGTATGGTCTATCGCCTTGGGCGCCACCATGAAGCCGAGGCGCATGGCCGGGAAAAGGATCTTGGCGAAGGTGCCGACATAGACCACGCGGTCTGACGCGCCGATGCCTTGCAGCGCCGGAATGGGCTGGCCCTGAAAACGGTATTCGCCGTCATAGTCGTCCTCGATGATCCACGAGCGCCAGGTCTCGGCCATGTGCAAGAGATTGAGCCGCTGTTCCATCGGCATGGTGATGCCGAGCGGGTGATGGCAGGAGGGCGTCACGAAGATCATGCGCGGAATGACAGGTGGTGGATCGAGGTTCCAGCCGGCGTTGCTGACGCGCAGCGGAGCCAGTTTCGCCCCGGCCGAGACAAAGGCCGAACCGGCGCCGTAATAGCCCGGCTCCTCCATCCATACCGTGTCGCCGTCATCGATCAGCAGCCGGGCCAGGAGATCGAACGCCGACTGCGCACCATTGGTGACGACGATCTGCTCGGCCGTGCATTTTACGCCCCGCGAGGCGGTGAGATAGCGCGCTATGGCCTCGCAAAGCGGCGGATAGCCTTTGACGTGATAGGTGCCGAAAAGATCTATATGCGCGAATTTTGCGCGGCGGCTGAGCAGTTTCGACCAGGTGTTGAACGGAAAATTGTCCGGGTCCGGCATGCCGGGATGAAAGGCGAGCATGCCCGGCCGGCCATGATGATAGGGTTGCGCAAGCATCGTCTGCCCGCGCCGCGATATCGGATTGGCGTCCTCGACTGAGACTTGTTCCGCTGCCACTGAGCGGGTCGGCAGATCCATCACCACCGAGGGCCTGCGTGGCCGTATGGCGAGGTAGCCTTCCAGCGCCAGCTGGTCGCAGGCGGCAATCACCGTGTTGCGCCCGACATTCAGATCCCGCGCCATGACCCGGGTCGAGGGCAGTGCGTGGCCGCTCGGCAGCACGCGCCGTTCGATCAGGCCGCGCAGCTGGACATAGAGCTGCCGGTGCAGATTGGCGGGACTGTCGCGATCCAGCGCAATGCCGTCGACGGGAAAACTGGTCTTCATCTGGTTCTCAAAAATCAATCAGATCTGGCTCTCACAATGGAACCAAAGCAGCCTTAGGCTCAAGAAAAAAGCGTTCGGGTTCAGATGGGGCTGGCCGATGCAGTGCATAAGGGTGGGAGTGATCGGTGCGGGCGGCGTCGCCCAGGTCGAGCACATCCCGAACCTGCTCAAGCTGCACCGGCAGTTCAAGATCGTCGGTGTCTACGACCCTTCGCGAAAAGTCCGCGCCTTTGTCGGCGAGGAATTCGGCCTCGAACCATTTTCCGATCTCGACGCGCTTCTCGCCATGCCGCTTGACGCCGTGGTCATCGCCTCGCCGGATGCGCTGCACCGCGAACAAAGCCTCGCCGCCTTCGCCAAGGGGCTGCATGTCTTCTGCGAAAAGCCGCTTTGCTACAGCGCCGGCGACATCGACGAATTGATCGCCGCCAGGGATCGCGCCGGAAAGGTGCTCCAGGTCGGCTACATGAAGCGTTTCGACCCGAGCTACGAGGCGGCACTGAAAATGCTGCCCGGCACGGCGCACACACTTCGCTACATTTCGGTCGAGGTCAACGATCCCGACGCCTGGCCCTTCATCCGGCACGCCTCCACTTGCCGGGGTGACGATGTCGCGGCGGGGTTGATTGCCTCGACCGAAGCCAAGCAGCGCGAGCAGGTCGAGGGCGCGGTGCCGGGGCTGGACGATCCCGACGCCTTCGGCGGCTTTGTCGGCGCCTATTGTTCGTCGATCGTGCATGATGTGAACGCCGTCCATGGCTTGCTCGGTGCACTCGGCGTCGCCGACGGTGAAATTGTCGGCGCCTGCCTATTCGCAAAGGGCCAAGGCGGCCAAGGCACTGTCCGGCTGCTCGACGGCCAGGCGCTGTGGACCATGGCGCATGTCGCCACTCCAGGGCTGCCCGATTACCGCGAGCGCATCACGCTCTACTTCGACGACGCCTCGCTCGAACTGGAATTCCCCTCGCCCTACCTCAACCACCAGCCGACACGGCTGACCATCCGCACCGGCGACGGCCACACGCTCTCCAGCCGCGACATACGCAGCGGCTACGAAGAAGCATTCGTCGAGGAGCTGAAAGGTTTCTGGTCGGCGATCGTCGAAGGCGCACCGGTACGCAACACCGCCGAGCATGCCCGCCGCGACATGACGCTGCTGGCCGGCCTCGCTCGCCATCACCTTGCCCAATCGAAGCAATCAGGAGTTCGCCCGTGACGGTTCGCATCGGCATCAATCCGATCACCTGGTCAAACGATGACGTGCCGGAACTCGGCGGCGACACGCCGCTTGAAGTCTGCCTCAGCGAGACCAGGCACGCCGGTTATGCCGGCACTGAACTTGGCGGCAAGTTTCCGCGCCGCTCGGCCGAGTTGAAGCCGATCATGCAGCGCTATGGCCTTGCCATGATTTCCGGCTGGTATGATGGCCGCTGCGACGAGAAGGACGTCGACGCGGAAATGGCTGCGATCACGCCGCATCTCCAGCTCTTGAAGGATATGGGCTCGACCCATGTCGTCTATGCCGACACCTCGCGCGGCCGCCACAACGCCATATGGGGGCCGATCTCGCAGCGCCCGGCCCTGAGTGCGGAAGAATGGCCGGCCTATGGCCGCAAGCTGACCGCGCTCGCCGAACGGATGGCGGATTTCGGCGTGCGCATGGCCTTTCACCATCATATGGGCACCATCGTCGAGACCGATGCCGAGGTCGGCCTGCTGATGCGCCACACCGGCGAAGCCGTCGGCCTGCTCTACGACACCGGCCATTCGACATTTTCGGGCGGCGACCCGCTGGCCCTGGTCAAGGCGCACGTCAAACGCGTCGTGCATGTGCATTGCAAGGACGCCCGCAAGCCCGTGCTCGAGCGTGCCCGCGCCGAGGACATGAGTTTCATGGGTGCGGTCATGGAAGGGATATTCACCGTCCCCGGCGACGGCTTCATCGACTACCCCGCCATTTTGCGCGTGCTGGCCGACAATGGCTACAGCGGCTGGCTGGTCGTCGAGGCCGAGCAGGATCCCAGCAAGGCCAATCCGCTGACCTATGCGACAATGGGATTCCAGAACCTGTCGCGCATGGCGCGGCAAGCCGGATTTGACGTCATCGAGTGATTGAGGCCGCCATGCGGCCTCTGGGGAACCAGTGCTGAGGAATGAAACTGGAATGAAGGGGCAACTGGACTGCCGACCGTAATTACGGCGGCGGAAAACAAACAGGAGGTTCTATGTTTTCGCTTGCGAAATTAGTAAAGCCTGCGCTCGGCCTGCTGGCCGGCTTCACGATGATGGCGGCGGCCACGACCCTTGCGGCCGCCGATGAAACGCGGGTGGTGTTCGTCACCCACGGCCAGAGCGGCGACCCCTACTGGTCTGTGGTCAAGAACGGCATGGACGATGCCGCCAAGACGCTGGGCGTCAAGGCCGAATATCTGGCGCCCGAAACCTTCGACATGGCCAAGATGGCGCAGATGATCGACGCCATCGCGGCCTCGAAGCCGGACGGCATGGTTGTTTCGATCCCCGATGCGGCGGCCCTTTCGGCTCCGGTCAAGAATGCCATCGCTGCCGGCATCCCGGTCATCATCATCGATTCCGGCGGCTCGAAACTCACCCACGACCTTGGCGGCCTGCTGTTCATGGGGCAGGATGAGTTCCAGGCAGGCGTCATGGCCGGCGAGCGCATCAAGGCGCTCGGCCTCACCAAGGCGGTCTGTGCCAACCACGAGGTCGGCAATTCGAGCCTCGACGACCGCTGCGCCGGCTTTGCCAAGGGTCTGGGCGTCGACGTACCGGTGATGAACGGCGTCATCGACCCGACCGAAATGAAGAACCGCGTGATCGCCTACATGACCGCTCATGCCGATACACAGTTCATTCTCGCCGTCGGCGCCAGCGGTGCCGAACCGACGCTGGCCGCGCTCGATGAATTGGGCCTCTCCGGCAAGGTGAAGACCGGGACGTTCGATCTTTCGCCGACGATCCTGCAGGCCGTCGTCGCCGGCAAGATGGAGTGGGGCATCGACGCCCAGCAATATGCCATGGGCTACATCCCGGTCGCGATGTTCGACCTCTGGAAGAAGTACAAGATCATGCCGATCGCCGACTATCCGACCGGCCCCGGCTTCGTCACCAAGGACACTGCCGCCTCGGTTATCGAGCTGTCGAAACTCGGCAAGCGCTAGAACTGGCGGCCGGGGCCTCGCCCCGGCCTCTGCATTTGTGAGGGCAACACAGCCATGGTTTCAGAGATTCGCGACGAGCGGGTCCGGTCGGTTTCACGCCTGAGCCGCCTGTTGAGCAGGCCGGAACTTGGCGCGGCCGCCGGCACCGTTCTGGTCTTCGTGTTCTTCGCCATCATGGCGGGGGGCACGGGACTGTTCAGTGCCAAGGGCATCATCAACTTCCTCGAAGTCTCGGCCCAGCTTGGCATTCTCGCCGCCCCCGTGGCTCTGCTGATGATCGCCGGCGAGTTCGATCTGTCGGTCGGCTCGATGATCGGCTTTGCCGGCATCCTCATCGCCATCCCCGCCGTGTTCTGGGGTTGGCCGATCTGGCTTTCGCTGCTGTTCACCTTCGCCGTCTGCGGCGGCATCGGCGCGCTCAACGGGCTCGCCGTCGTCCGGACCGGATTGCCCTCCTTCATCGTGACGCTCGGCAGCCTGTTCATGCTGCGCGGCCTGACCCTTGGCCTCACACGCGGCATATCAGGGCGGACCCAGGTGTCGGGCGTGCACGAACTGGCGCAGAACGATCCGCTCAACAGCCTGTTTTCGGGACAGGTGTTTTCCGGCCTGATCGCCTGGCTTTCGAACATCGGCCTGATCGGCAAACGGGCCGACGGCCTGCCGTCGATATCAGGCATTCCGGTGTCGATCGTCTGGTGGATCGTGCTGACGATGGCCTGTACCTGGCTGTTGACGCGCAGCCGCTTCGGCAACTGGATCTTCGCCGCCGGCGGCGAAGCCAATGCCGCGCGCAATCTCGGCGTGCCGGTGGCGCGCACCAAGATCACGCTGTTCGTCATGACCGCGATGGCGGCCGCACTGTTCGCGGCGATCCAGGTCTTGGTCACCGGCTCGGCCGACACGCTGCGCGGCACGCAAAAGGAATTCGAGGCCATCATCGCCGTCGTCATCGGCGGCACGCTGCTCACCGGAGGCTATGGATCGGCCGTCGGCGCCATGTTCGGCGCCCTGATCTTCGGCGTGGTGCAGATGGGCATCTTCTACACCGGCATCGACACCGACTGGTTCAAGCTGTTCATGGGCGCCATGATGGTCATCGCGGTACTGTTCAACAGCTATGTGCGCAACCGCGCCATGAGGAGCCGGTGATGGCCGAGCCCTATGTCGAACTGAAGTCGGTCAGCAAATATTTCGGCTCGGTCGTGGCACTGAAGGACGTGTCTTTCGATGTCTGCCCCGGCGAGGTGCATTGCCTGCTCGGCGACAATGGCGCGGGCAAGTCGACGCTGATCAAGACATTGTCGGGCGTCTACACGCCAGACGAAGGCGAAATCCGCGTGCAGGGCAAGCCGACACGGTTTGGCTCGCCCGCCGATACGCGCAACAGCGGCATTGCGACCGTCTACCAGGACCTGGCGCTGGTGCCGCTGATGAGCGTGGCGCGCAACTTCTTCCTCGGGCGCGAGCCGATGCGCAAATTCGGGCCGATCAGCCAGTTCGACGCCGACTTCGCCAACCGCACCGCCTATGACGAGATGTCGGCGATGGGCATCCAGCTGCGCGATCCCGAACAGCCGGTCGGTACGCTGTCGGGCGGCGAACGGCAATGTCTTGCCATTGCGCGTGCCGTCTATTTCGGCGCCAAGGTGCTGATCCTCGACGAGCCGACATCGGCGCTGGGCGTCCACCAGGCATCCGTGGTGCTGAAGCTCATCGTCCAGTCCAAGGCGCGCGGCATCGGCGTCATCTTCATCTCCCACAACGTTCACCACGCCTATGTCGTCGGCGACCGCTTCACGCTGTTGAAGCGCGGCCGGAGCACCGGCACCTACGCCAAAGGCGAAATCGACCGCGACCAGCTGCTCAAGTTGATGGCAGGCGGCAAGGAACTTGTGGATCTGGAACAGGAACTGGCGAAGTCGGCCAGGAATGGGCCGGCTTGAGGCACGGCGCTGGCCTGAAACGGAGCATTCGCCTCTCGTCTACCCCAGCGTAAGCTTGTTATTGTGCAGTGCAGCAACGATGTTGCTTCAAGTGCATTGTGCTCGGGCTTCCGCCATTCCGGCGGTCTAGGATCTCGATTTGCGGAACATCTCAGATACGATCGCTCGCCTTTCGGCCATGCGAGGCCGGCCGGTATTTTCCCAACCGGGCCATCTCGACAGCCTGTCCGACCTGGCGGCGTTTGGGTCCAATCCAGGCGCCTTGCGGGTACGCTTCTACGTTCCTGAGAACTTGCCGCGTGGAGCAGCGTTGGTCGTCGTCTTGCACGGCTGCACGCAGACGGCCGCTGGTTATGATCACGGAGCTGGCTGGTCGCGCCTGGCAGCCGAGGAAGGCTTTGCGGTGTTGCTGCCCGAACAGCAGCGCGCCAACAATGCCAATCTCTGCTTCAATTGGTTCGTGCCTGAAGATGTCACCCGCGATCGCGGTGAAGTGCTCTCAATCCGCCAGATGATCGAGGCCATGGTGACGAAGCATGGCCTGGACCGCCGGCGCGTTTTCATCACCGGTCTGTCCGCCGGCGGCGCCATGGCGGCGGCAATGTTGGCAACATATCCGGAGGTGTTCGCCGGCGGAGCAATCATTGCGGGCATTGCTTATGGCAGCGCATCGACGATCCCGGAAGCTTTCGATCGCATGCGTGGCCATGGCGGCCCGTCCAAGTCGGAACTCCAGCGGCGTCTGGCGCAGGCGACGTCACACAAAGGGACATGGCCTAAGATTTCGATCTGGCAAGGCACGGCCGACCACACGGTGGCGCCGGCCAATGCGGACTCCCTTGTCGCCCAATGGCAGGGCGTTCATCGCGTTGGTGCGAGCCCTGTTCGAAAAGAGACCGTCGATGGACAAACGCGGCAGGTCTGGTGCGACGCCGATGGCCATGAGGTGATCGAAAAATACACGATTGCCGGCATGGGCCATGGCACCCCCTTGAAAACGGGAGGTGAGGACGGCTTGGGCCATGCCGCACCGTTCATGCTGGAGGTTGGGATATCGTCGACGAGACGTATGGCGGCCTTCTGGGATCTCGCAGACCGGGGTACACGAGGGAAGGCGAAGTCCGCCGCTGCCTCGCCCGATCCTGCGGCAGGCACGGCCTTGCGCCCACATAGTGCGCCCGAAAAGTCGAGGCCGGTGCGGGTCGAACCTGCCGAACAACCGCGGCCGGAAGGTTCACGCGCTTCTGCTGCTTCAGGCATTGGCAAGACTATTGAAGATGCGCTTCGTGCAGCCGGCTTGATGCGCTAGCCAAAGGTCTGTTGGGCAGAATGGCCCCGCCGCCTGTCGGCAGCGGGGCCCTGTCGATCAAACTCGGTTTACATCGCGAGCGCCGTCGCGGCCGATTTCGTTCGAGCGGTAGTTCTCCGCGTCAGGGTCGAAGCCGGTCCAACCATCGGCCTGGTATTCGCCGCGCCGTGCTTCCAGGTCAACAGACGCAGCCTGTCCCAGAATCCTTTCCGCCTCCGGCACCAGCTGGTCGTCGACCTTGGCTGTGACCAGCGTGCCGCCGCGACGGACGCCCTCGGCGTAGACATGGGCATCATTCTCCGGGACGCCGGAATCGGTAAGCGCCCCGACGATGCCACCAGCCGCACCGCCAACAACGGCACCGCCAACGGCACCGACGGCAGTGGCAGCCAGCCACCCGGCAGCCACCACCGGACCGACACCTGGAATGGCCATCAGGCCAAGTCCGGCGAGCAGTCCACCGGCGCCGCCGATCGCGGCTCCCAGCCCAGCCCCACCGGCAGCGTCGTCGGCGGCCTTGGACCCGTTATTGTCGTGCTGATTGTCCGAATTGCTGGAAACGATGCTGATGTCGTCACGCGCGATACCGCTGGCTTCCAGTTCGCCGACGGCGTCAGAGGCATCATCATAGTTGTCGAATAGTCCGGTTACGGTTTTCATGGTTTTGATCTCCTGGATTTCGGTTCAGTTGGTGCCGGCAACAACGTTGCCCTGGTAGTCCAGAGCGACTGCCGTGGTTTTGCCGCCCTTCGTTGCCTGGCCACGCCAAATCCCTTGGTCATCCTTGGCTAGTTTGGAAACGTCGGAGAAACCGGCGTCCTGGATGCGACCTTTGGCTTGGTCCTCGGTAAAGCTGTTGGCGCCGGGAACCGGAGCGGAAGGGTTCGCGGTGTCGGTCGTGGTCACGGCCGGAGTCGTCGAGGTCGTGGCGGCCGATTTGTCAGCCACTGTGGAAGCGATCTTCTCGATCATCTCCTGGTGCATCTTGAGCGTCGGCACCGTCTGCTGGGCGAACGTCTTGAGCTCGGCGTTGTCGCCATCTTTCGCGTAGCTCTCGAACAGCGTCACGGCATCGGTGTGCGCGTCGCGCTGCATCTGGACATAGGGCGCGTCGATCGGATCCTTGCTGTTCTGCAAAGTGTCGACATCACCCTTGTGCTTGGCGTCGAGTTCCTTCGGGACTGTCAGCTTCTGCTCGCCGGCGATTGTCTCCAGCTTGGCGTTGGCGGCGCCGTGGTCATCGATCATCTTGCGAGCGAAATCCTTGACGCTCTGATCCTGCACCTTGGCTTCGGCGACCTTGCTGGAATCGACCTCGAACATACCGCCGGCAGCGGCCTTGTTGACGAAGTCCTGTGCGCTGTCGGCGGCGAGTGCAGGCAGAGCGAAAGCCATGGCTGTGGCTGTGGCCAGTGAGGCCAGGAATAGGCGAATTTTCATTGCGAAGATCCTTTTCATGCACACATGTGCTGTGGAGCTAACCTGCGCCTGATAGCTTTGTTCCGGATGGTCAGAGATAATCTGGCGGTGACCGGCTTCGGTTTTGTCCAGCGAGGGCTCGCGCTGAAAATTGCGGTGTGCGAAACTGGTTGGCGAACGATTTTTACTGACAGGTCCCCCTCTTGCATTGGCGTCAGCTCTGGTGGACCTGGAACAGGACTGGCGAAGTCGACCCAAAAAGACACCGGCACAGGCATTGCAAAAGAACCGGTTCAGACGAACCAAAGCCCGTTTCTGTTCGGCCGCCGGCAATGGCGATGCCGGAAATGTGTACGAACCGTGTCCCTACTTGCGGATCGTCCCTCCCCTATAATCTTGACGAGCAAATCGGTGGCTTGACCGATTTCACCGTCATGCAGGGATGGAGACATGCTCACTCTTACAATCAACGGACAGTCCCGCACGATCGATGTGCCGGGAGACATGCCGCTTCTTTGGGTGCTGCGCGACCATCTCAATCTGGTCGGCACCAAATATGGCTGCGGCATCGCCCAATGCGGCGTCTGCACGGTGCATGTGGCCGGCAAGCCGGTGCGTTCCTGTCAATTGACCGTCGGCGATGTCGGCACCCGCGCGGTCGTCACCATTGAAGGCATCGGCGGCACGCCCAACGGCGCCAAGGTGCAGCAGGCCTGGATGGAAGCCGCGGTGCCGCAATGCGGTTACTGCCAGGCCGGCCAGATCATGTCGGCCACGGCGCTGCTGGATGCGAACCCGCAACCCGACGATGCCGACATCGACGCGGCGATGGCTGGCAATCTCTGCCGCTGCGGCACCTATATCCGCATCCGCCGGGCGATCAAAAGCGCCGCTGCCAAATCGGCCTGACCATGAAGAAGATAATCGGCATCGTCGTTGCGGTCATTGTCGTCGTCGCGCTTGGTTTCGCGGGCTGGCTTTATCTTGGCCGCGATCCGATGTCCTTTGCCGCCGGCTCGACCGTGGCGCTCGCGGATTACCATGGCGCCGATGTCACCGGCGTTCCCGCTGAGCTTGCCAGTGCCGATCTGGTGAAGCGCGGCGAATACCTTACCCATGCCGCGGACTGCCAGGCTTGCCACACCGCTCCGGGCGGCGCGCCTTTCGCGGGCGGCTTTGCCTTCAACATGCCGTTCGGCACGATCTATTCCACCAACATCACGCCGGGCAGAGAGACCGGTATCGGCAACTACAGCGACGCCCAGTTCCTCGCGGCCGTGCACAAGGGCATTCGCCCCGACGGCGCAAAACTCTATCCCGCCATGCCCTACAGCTCCTACACCTACATGACTGACGCCGACGCGCTGGCCATCAAGGCCTATCTCTTCACGCTGGCGCCGGTAAACGCACCCGCCAAACCCAACCAGCTTTCCTGGCCTTTCAGCCAGCGCAGCCTGGTGGCGGTGTGGAACGTGATGTTCAATCCCGACGAGCGCTTCCACCCCAACACCAGCCAGAGCCCGCAATGGAACCGGGGCGCCTATCTTGCCGAGGCGATGGGCCATTGCGGCGAGTGCCACACACCGCGCAACCTGGCTTTTGCGCTGGACAATCACGGCAAATTCGCCGGCGCCCTCACCGCCGGCTGGCGCGCCTACAACATCACCGGCGACAGCGTTTCGGGCATTGGCGACTGGAGCGACGAGGATCTCACGTCCTATCTCTCCACCGGTCATGCCAACGGTCATGGCGGCGCCGCCGGCCCGATGGGTGAAGCCACCGACGACAGCCTGAGCTATCTCGTGCCGGACGACACCCGTGCCCTGGTGACCTATCTGCGCAGCATACCCGCCCATGCCAGCGACCTGCCGCGCACCGTCACGACCGCTGCGCCAGCCTCTTACAAGGAAGGCGTGGTGGCGGATGCCAATTCACGTGGCGAAAAGATCTTCGCCGGCGCCTGCGCCTCTTGCCATGACTGGACCGGTGTCAGCCCGGTCACCGGTTTTGCCACGCTGACCGGCGTGCGCGCGGTGAACGATCCCAGCGCCACCAATGTCGCGCAGACGGTCGTCAACGGCGTCAACCGCAAGACCGCTGACGGCACGATCTTCATGCCGGCCTTCGGTGCTGGCTATTCGGACGACGACATCGCGGCTGTCGCCAATTACGTCACCGCCCGGTTTGGCGCCAAAGACGCTGACCTGACAGGCAAGGATGTGAGCGCCCTGCGACAGCAGGCGGCGCAGCAGTCCAAGGAGGCCCCCAATGGCTGACACGCACTTTGCCCAGTCCGATGCCTACCTCTCGGCGCTGATACGCGAGGTCGGCTCGGTGCCGCCTAGCGCGCCGATGACCATGGGACGGCGGACATTCTTCAAGCTGGCCGGCGCGAGCGCGGCAGGACTTGTGCTGGGCTTTCAGCTCGGAGGCGCAGCAGCGTTCGCGGCTGATTTGGCGAATGTCGACACGCCTGATGTCAAGGACCAGGCGATGAACGCCTTCATCCGCATCGCTCCCGACAACACGATCACCATCTATTCCAAATGCCCTGAGATCGGCCAGGGCATCAAAACCTCCTTCGGCGTGATCGTCGCCGACGAACTCGATGCCGACTGGAACCATGTCGTCATGGAGCAGGCCGACATCAATCCCAAGGTCTATGGCAGCCAGGGCGCGGGTGGTTCGACCTCCATCCCGCATGCCTGGGACCAGTTGCGCCAAGCCGGCGCCGGCGCCAAGGCAATGCTGATCGCAGCAGCCGCCGCGCAGTGGCTGGTGAATCCCTCCCAGATTACCGCCAGGGATTCCGTCCTGACCCATGCCGCCAGCGGCCGGTCCGCAACCTATGGCTCGCTCGCCGCCGCGGCGGCGAAAATGCCGGTGCCCGATCCCAAGAGCCTGAAGCTGAAGAGCCGCGCCGACTACCGCCTGATCGGCAAGCGCTATCGCGGCGTCGACGATCCCAAGGTGGTCACCGGCAAGCCGCTGTTCGGCATCGATGTCCAGCTTCCCGGCATGGTCTATGCCACCTACACCAAATGTCCGGCGGCGGGCGGCAAGGTCAGGTCCTTCAATGTCGACGAGATCAAGGCACAGCGTGGCGTGCTCGACGCCTTCGCCGTCGACGGCACCGGCATGATGGTCGAAGTGATGCCGGGCGTGGCCATCATCGCCAAGGACACCTGGAGCGCTTTCCAGGCCAAGGACAATCTGCAGGTGGATTGGGACCTGAGCGAAGCATCGAAAGACTCCACATCGCAATTCTCGGCCGAGGCCCGCAAGCTGGCGACCAGTTTCCCGCTAAAGCTCGACGACAATGTCGGTGACGTCGACAAATCCTTCGCCGATGCCGCCAAGACCGTCGAGGGCTATTACGAATATCCCTTCGCCGCGCATGTGCCGCTGGAGCCGATGAACACCACGGCGCACTGGCATGACGGCGTGATGGAAATGTGGGTGCCCACCCAGCAGCCCGATCGCGGTCTGCCGCTGGTCGCTAAGGCGGCAGGCATCGCGCCGGAGAAAGTCGTGATGCACCAGACCCGCGTTGGCGGCGGTTTCGGTCGGCGGCTGGTCAACGACTATGCCTGCGAGGCCGCGGCCATCGCCAAAAGGGTCAACGCCCCGGTCAAGCTGCAATGGACCCGGGAAGACGATTTCGCCCACGATTTCTACCGGCCCGCCGGCTACCATC
>NZ_JBFUGJ010000035.1:0-32775 GCF_056402975.1 Mesorhizobium sp. P3_A9
GGGTGAGACTACTACAGATGGTGGTGCGATGCGGAGATTTGCGGGGGTGTGGGAGAGGGATTAGCCACAGGTTTGTTGGCCGATGTTCCGCCTTGCGCAGGGCATCGAAAGCCGCGACGACGGCAGCCGGTCCTTTCCACCGGCGTCAGATCAGCGATGACCGGGTAAATACGACAAAAAGTGCACTGTCACCGTAATTCGCAGTTATCGCCCAATCTCGCCGCGGCTGGGAGTTACGGTGACAGTGCACTAATTTTTCCTCACCCGTTGCCGCGCTGTGGCACGTGATGCGGCAGTCCGGGAACGATACTGTGAGCGAGGCGAGCCATTCGGTCAATCTACACGCAGCCGCAGCAAAGGCGAATAGCGATCAAAGTGCACTGTCTCTATTCCCGTCAGAGCGAGTCGTAAACGGCGTCGATCAACACCTTGCGGCGTGGGTCGATGTCGTCGAAACCCAGCATGCGGTTGGTGACGTAGCTGAAACCGACGCCGGCGCCGGGATCGGCAAAGCCGATGGCGCCGCCCCAGCCAGAGTGGCCGAACGTTTGCGGCGATGCGCGGCCGGCATAGACTGGATCCTCCATCTGATAGCCGGCGGCGACGGCGGCCGGTGCGGCAAAGCTTTCATCCATGCCGCGAAACCGCGGTCGCACCGCCGCTTCGATTGCCGCGCGACTGATCAGAGGCTTGCCCTCGCAGACACCGCCGGCTGCCATCATGCCGTAAATGCGGGCCAGTGCGTGCGCCGTCGACTGGCCGTTGCCGCCCGGCACTTCGGCGGCGCGCCAGACGCGGTCATTGGGGGCCAATGCACGCGGCACCGGATTGTCGCTTGCGTGCGGAAATGGCGAGGCGCGGACAAACTCGACCCAGTCCGAAGTCCTGGGCCCCTCGATCATCTCGGCCACCCTGTAATCCTCGCGGTCCGGCAGACCGACATGAAAATCGGCTCCGAGCGGGCCTGCGATCTCTTCCGCGATGAAGCGGCCGATGCTTCGCCCGTCCACGCGTCGCAGCACTTCGCCAGCAAGATGGCCGTAGGTAAGCGCGTGATAGATGGAGCGGCTGCCGGGCTCCCATAGGGGCGACATGGCCGCAAGCGCGTCGACAAAGGGCGTCCATGCGAGCAGACCCGCTTCGTCCATCGGCACGGCAAGGCCATTCAACCCAGCCTGGTGCGACATCACCTGATCGAGCGTGATGCGTTCCTTGCCGCCGGCCGCGAATTCCGGCCAGTAATGGGCAATGGGTGCGGCATAATCCAGCTTGCCGCGCTCCACCAACATAGCGATCGCCAGCGCCACGACGCCTTTGGTGGAGGACCAGACATTGATCAGCGTGTCCTGCCGCCACGGGCGGGTTCGAGCGGCATCCGCATGACCGCCCCACAGATCAACGACAGTCTTGTCGTGAACGACGACGCTTACGCCACCGCCATGTTCCAGCCCTTGCGCGAAACACGCGGCGAACGCCTCGCGCACGGCGCCAAAGCGCGGATCGCAGATACCATCTATGTTCATGCGCGAATTCTCACCAAGTGCGAACGCGACGGATGCCGCCGTTGAGACCATTCTCGCCTGGCGGGAACTCGCCAGTCCAGCGAATTGCCCGACGCTTGAGAAGGCCGGCTCTGACTACTGCTTCACCGAAGTGGAGGTGCCCCAGGTATCCGACAGCACGTAGCCCTGGGGATAAGGATCGGTCGGATCGAGATAGTAGCTGTGCTCACCGGTGATCCAGGCCCGGCCAGTGATCTCCGGAACGATCGCCTTGCGGGCGCCGATTTCCGCCAGATCCACAATCCGACCCGTGAAGCGCGAGCCGATGATCGATTCATGGATCAACACGTCGCCAACGTCCATCAAGCCCCGGGCTTGCAGCACGGCCATGCGCGCCGATGTGCCGGTGCCCGTCGGGCTGCGGTCCGAGCGGCCCGGCGAGACGATGCAGGTGTTGCGCGTGACGTTGCCCGGCCCCTGGAACGGCATGGCGAACTGCACGATCGACACGCCGCGCACATGCTCGAAGTCCGGATGGACGACGTCGAGTTGCTCGCGCGCGGCCCGGCGGACCTTCTCACCGGCCACCGCGATCTCGCGCGCCTCGTCGGGGGAGACCGAGAAGCCGAGCGCCTTGGCATCGACGATGGCGTAGAACATGCCGCCATAGGCGATGTCGACAATGAGCGTGCCGAGCCCTTCGACCTCGATGGCAGCGTCGAGACGTTCGGCAAAGGCGGGCGCGTTGCGGAAGGTGATCGAGACGCATTTGCCGTCGCGGCATTCGGCACGCACCTCGATGACGCCACCCGGCATGTCGAGTTTGAAGCGCGTCTCGGGCTCCTGCATCGGCACCATGCCGGTTTCGAGCAGCACCGTGGCGATGCATATGGTGTTGGAACCGGACATCGGCGGATACTCCGTCGGCTCCATGATGATGGCGCCGGCGACGCAATCCTCGCGCGTCGAGGGAACGAGCAGGTTGACGTGGCGCGCRACGCTGCCGCGCGGYTCGCARATCAGCATSCGCCTGATATGGTCATGATCACGTTCCATCGTGATCATCTTCTCCATCATCGTGCGGCCCGCCGGCGGCAGGACACCGCCGACGATGACGTCGCCGATTTCGCCTTCGGCATGGCAGCCGATGACATGAATGCTGGTTTTGCTGCGCATTGTTGTTCCTGCGTTGGTCCCTGGCGGCCACAACTATTTTGCTTGGCAAGCCATGCCGCTCGGGACAAACTGGTCAATCTGCGTGCCAGCCTCAAGGAGAATCCGAAATGACCTCTAATGTTTTTTCCGGCTGCATGCCGGCGTTGATGACCCCGTGCACGCAGGACCGCCAACCCGACTTCGACGCGCTGGTGCGCAAGGGACGCGAGTTGATCGCGGCCGGCATGTCGGCCGTCGTCTATTGCGGCTCGATGGGCGACTGGCCGCTGTTGACCGACGAGCAGCGCATGGAAGGCGTCGAGCGCCTGGTGAAAGCCGGCGTGCCGGTGATCGTGGGAACCGGCGCGGTGAACACTGCCAAGGCCGTGGCCCATGCGGCGCACGCCCAGAAGGTCGGTGCCCGGGGCCTGATGGTAATCCCGCGCGTTCTGTCGCGCGGGCCCTCGGTGACGGCGCAGCGCAATCATTTCAAGGCGATCCTGGCGGCCGCACCCGACCTGCCAGCGGTCATCTACAACAGCCCCTATTACGGCTTTGCCACACGCGCCGAGCTGTTCTTTGCCCTGCGCGCCGAACATCCTAACCTGGTCGGCTTCAAGGAGTTCGGCGGCCCGTCGGATCTGCGCTATGCGGCGGAAAACATCACCAGCCGCGACGATGAGGTGGCGCTGATGATCGGTGTCGACACCGCCGTCTTCCACGGCTTCGTCAATTGCGGTGCGTCCGGCGCCATCACCGGCATCGGCAACGTCCTGCCCAAGGAGGTGTTGCACCTTGTGGGCTTGAGCCAGGCGGCGGCCAAGGGCGACGTCGAGGCCCGCCAGAGCGCGCTGGAACTGGACGCCGCGCTCGCCGTGCTGTCCTCCTTCGACGAAGGCCCTGACCTGGTGCTCTATTTCAAGCACATGATGGTGCTGAAGGGAGCTCCCGAATACGAGCTGCACTTCAACGAGACGGATGCCCTGAGCGACAGCCAGCGCGGTTATGCCGAGGCGCAGCTCAAATTGTTCGACAGCTGGTATGCCCAGTGGTCGAGGCAACCCGGCGTGATTGCCAGATACGCAGCCTGACCCGGCAAGTGCGACAAGGCGGCCATGGTACGGCCGCCGGTCGCATTGCGGGGCTGAGAAGGCGGCAATCTAATTCAGTGCCTGACCATCCCGGCGTCGACATTCAGTGTCTGGCCGGTGATCCAGCGCGCGTCCTCGCTCGCTAGGAACGACACGACATCGGCGATGTGTTCCGGCTGGCCCTTGCCCTTCATCGCCTGCAGCATTTCGACGAAGCCGAACGCCTCATTGTGCGGGCTCGCCTTGACGCCGTCGCTCTCGATCAGGCCGGGCGTCACCGCATTGGCGGTGATGTTGTATTTGCCGAGCTCGGTGGCCAGCGCTCTGGTGAAGCCGATGACGCCGCCCTTGGCCGCGACATAGGCGGCCATGTTCGGCGTGCCGGCAAAGAAGGTGTTGGAGGCGATGCTGATCACCCGCCCGGCCTTGCCTGCCGCACGCATCTGGTCGGTGCCGGCGCGGGTGACGATGAAGGTGCCTGTAAGGTTGACGTCGATGATCTTGCGCCAATGGTCGAGATCGACATCGTCCCAGGCGATGAACGGCACGATGCTGGCATTGTTGACCAGAATATCGATGCCCCCGGTCAGCGCCTGGATTTCGGCGAAGAGCGCCTTGACCGATGCCGGATTGGAAATGTCGGCGGCGATCGCGCTGGCCTTTCCGCCGATCGCCGCGGCGGCCGCCTTGGCGCCTTCGGCGTTGATGTCGCTGACGATGACGGTTGCCCCGTCGGCGGCCAGCCGCGCGGCGATCGCCTTGCCGATACCCTGCGCGGCGCCGGTAACCAGGGCCGTCTTTCCCGCAAGTCGCTCAGTCATGAAAATACTCCCTCAATCCGTGATCCAATGGTGTCTGTTCAGGCGTCGGCGTCGATGACGGCCAGCGCCGCCTCGATGCCTTTGCCGATCGCCAGTTTCTGGCCGGCCGCGTTCATGGCGCCGCCAAGCGCCGTCAGCGCCGCGATCGCGTAGATCGGCTGGGCGGTCGGCCCCATATGGCCGATGCGTGTCAGCTTTCCCAATGTCTCGCCGCGGCCCGACGAAAACACCACGCCGTAGCGGGCGCGCGCGCCCTGGCGAAGCGCCTTCTCGTCGACACCGTCGGGCGTGCGCACGGCCGTGGTGCTTGGCGAGGCGATTGCGTCGCTCGCGGCCCAGATCGACAGGCCCATGCCAACGACGCCCGCACGCATGGCCTTTGCCGTCAGCGCGTGACGCGCCCATACAGCCTCAGGTCCCTCGTTGAGATAGAGATCGAGCGCGACATCGAGGCCGTTCACTTCCGCCACGGAGGGCGTGAACGGGAACGGCTTGTCCCGCGACCAGGCGTTTTCCCAATCGACGATGCTAAGCACCGATGCGCGCGGGGCTGCCTTGTTGGCTTTCATCTTGGCCCAGGCGCGTTCGCTGACGCCCATGATCGTCAGCGCCGGCGGCGCGCCAAGGCACTTGCCGGGGCCGGTGACATAGATATCGGCCTTGCAGTCCTCGGGATGCGTCTTCATGCCGCCAAAGGACGAGACCGCGTCGACGATCAGATAACCGCCATGCGCCGAAACCAGCGCGCCGATGGCGTCGATCGGATTGATGGTGCCGGACGGCGTGTCGTGATGGCAGATGGACACGATGGTGATCTCCGGGTGCGCCTTGAGCATGTCGGCGACTGCCTGCGGATCGATCGCCTCATTGTAGGGCACTTCGATCTCGAGCAGATGCGGTGAGTAACGTTTCGCCCAGTAGCCAAAGCCCTTGCCGTAGACACCCGAGGCAAGGTTGAGCACGACGTCGTCCGATGTGATCAGCGACGCCGCCGCCGCCTCGAGGCCGAGCACCGGCTCGCCATGCAGGATGACCGGCTTGTTCGACAGCCGCATCGCCTTCTGCGCCTTGTCGACCACCCTCTCGTAGAAGAGCTGGAATGCCGGATCATAGTCATAGAGCACCGTGCGCGAGAGGCCGCGCAACACTTCTGGATAGGCGTTCACCGGGCCCGCGGTCAGGGTGATGACCGGATCGGCGTGTTCGGGATAGCGCATCATCTTGTCTCCGAATTGGGCTGGGTTCAGCCGTAGAACTGCGTGCCCGTCTTGTAGGTCTTGAAGTTGTCCATGTCGTGCGAGTACATCAGCTCGGCGCCGTGGTCCTCGGCCAGCTTCTTCACCTTGCGCATCGAATTGACGCCCGCCACCGGGTCGATATGGAAGGCCGCCTGGCAGAGCGTTTCAAGGCTCTTCTGCGTGTAGGCGGCGTCGATGGTGAACATGATCGGCTTGCGCTTGGGGAACTCGACCAGCAGGCTGTAGTGGCCGATCGAATGGCCGGGCGTCGAGATCAGCTTGACCCCCTTGGCGAGCTCGATGTCACCGTCAACGCCTTCGAAGGTCGAGTTGGCGCGCGTCGTGCCTTCCAGCAATTGCGCGGTCGCGCCACGCGCTTCGGCCGCTTCCGCCGAGAAGCTCAGGTCGGAATAGCCGAGATGCTCGAAAGGCTGCGGATTGCACGCCTGCGGCACCTCGGTCCGGTGGCAGATCTTCTTGGCGTGTGGAAAATACTTGTTGCCGCCGCAATGGTCGAAATGGAAATGCGAGTTGACGACGACGTCGATATCCCTGGGCTCGAGGCCGAGAAGGCCAAGCGCGCCGAGGATTGTCTGGTGCTTTTCCTGGATCGGCTTCTCGAAGGGCAGCACCTTCATGACATGGTCGTAGTCGTAGCCGGTGTCGATGAGGAAACGGCCCTCGGCATGCTCGACCAGGATCGAATAGACGGGAAAGCGCACTTCGCCGCCAGGACCACGGTTCCAGAACACATGATAGCCGTCGAGAACGAGCGAGCCGCCGTCGAGCAGGTAGACTTTGGTATCCGACATTCTTGCCTCCTGTTTTGGCGCGGGTCCCTTCCGCGCATCTGATTTGTCAGCGCGCTCCGCGCTCGTATGGAATGCCAAGTGCCGCCGGCAGGCTGGCGCGCCGGCCGAACAGCACCAGCATGATCATCACCGCCAGGAATGGCAGCATCTGGATGATGTCGGTCGGTATGTTGATGCCCGCCACCTGCATGGCCGTCGTCAGCGACAGGCAAACGCCGAACAGCAACGCACCGAACAGCACCCAGATCGGGCGACCGCGCGCCAGCATGGCCAGCACGATGCCGAGAAAGCCCGCGCCATTGGTGATGAACGGAATGAACAGCCCGGCCCCGACATTGGCGAGGTAGGCGCCGCCGAGCCCGGCCAACGCGCCGGTCGTCAGCACCGCGATGGTCCGGGTCCTGATGACGTCGATACCGGCGACGTCGAGCGCGGCCGGCTTGTCGCCCGCTGCCTGCAAATTGAGGCCGAGCTGCGTGCGCCGGTAGAGGTAGCCCATGGCGAACACCAGCGCGACCGCCAGATAGACGATCAAATGATGCTTGAAGAAGGCGGGCCCGATGACAGGAATATCCGACAGCAGCGGAATGACGGTGGCATCCGCCGCCGGCAGGCGGGGATAGCTGCGCGAGAACTGGAAATGATGAAGCAGCGCCGTCAGGCCTTCGAGACCGAGCGTCAGCGCGATGCCGATGACGATCTGGTTCAGCCCGATGCGCACGCAGAGCAGCGCCATGATCAGCGCCACCGCGACGCCGCCGGCGGCACCAGTGAGGAACCCCAGCCACAGCGACCCGGAATAGAAGGCGCCGACAAAGCCAAGATAAGCACCAGCCAGCATCATGCCTTCGATGCCGATGTTGAGCACGCCGGCTTTTTCCGACATCTGCTCGCCGAGGCCGGCCAGCAGCAGCGGGATCGCCGCGGTGACGGCGCCGAACAGCAGCGCGCTGAGAAAGACTTCGCTGAAGAGGCCGGTCATGGCTCAAGCCCTCCGCGACTGGTTGTATCGATGATCGAAATATTCGGCGAGGGCGAGCACGATCAGCACGATGGAGACCAGCACCAGAGTGAAATGATTGGGCACGCCGAGCCGCCGAGCCGCGCTCTCGCCACCAATCGACAGCACCGAGAGCAGGAACACGAAACCGATGGCCGCAAAGCCGTTCATGCGGGCGAGAAACACGGCGGGAATGACGGCAAGCCCGTAGGCAGGGTTCCAGTCGGCGCGGACATTGCCCTGCACGCCGATGATGTCGACGGCGCCGGCAAGGCCGGCCAGCCCGGCGGAAATGGCGAAGACGGCAACCGTCAGGCCAGGCACCCCCAGACCCGCATGAACCGCCGCGCGTGGATTGGCGCCGACGATCCGCAATTTCAGCCCGAACGCCGTGCGCGTCATCACCAGATGCACGATGATGATCGCCGCCAACCCAAGCAGCAGGCCGCTGGTGATGGTCGTTTCGAACAGGCGCGGCAGCCGGTCTTCCACCGGCAGCGTGCGGGTCTGCGGCACGGTGGTGCTGGGATCGCGAAACACCAGCTTGACCAGCACATTGGCGAGCGAGGTGCCGAGGAACGTCATCATCAGCGTGGTGATGATCTCGTTGACGCCCTGATAGGCCCGCAGCAGCGCCGGCACCAACGACCAGACCATCGCCACTGCCATGGCGATGAGGAACGCGCAGGTCAGCGCCAGCCAGGACGGCATGATCTGAACCAACACCGGAGCGCTGGCCGCGGCCGTCACCGCGCCGAGCAGGAACTGGCCGTCGCCGCCGAGATTCCACATGCCGGCGCGAAAGGCCACGATCAGGCCGGCGGCAAGAAACAGCAGCGGCGCCATGCGCGTCAATGTCTGCTGGATGCCAAGCGGCGAGAACAGACCTTTCTCCAGCACGAAGCCGTAATAGGCGAGCGGGTCGACGCCGACGGCAAGCAGGATACAGCCGGCTAAGACGAGCGCGATGAGGATCGGGCCGAGCGTCATCAGCAGCCGATGCAGGATGTCGCGGCGCGTTGCCGCCGCGCTCGTGGCATCGAGTGCGGTGGCATTGGCTGTGGGTGCGGTGTCGATGCTCATGCGGCAAGTCCGATCATCAGGCGACCGACCTTGGTGCGGGCGTCGTCGGTGTTCTCTACGGTGCCGACGAGCGCTCCATTGGCGATGACGGCGACGCGGTCGCACATGCTGAGCAACTCCTCGAGGTCGGTGGAGATGAGCAGCACGGCAAGGCCGCGAGCGGCCGTGTCGCGGATGCGCTGGCGCGACGCCAATGTGTTGGCGAGATCGAGCCCATAGGTCGGCTTGTTGAAGATCACCACCTTGGCGCCCTCTGCCAGTTCGCGTGCCAGAAGCACCTTCTGGATGTTGCCGCCGGACAGCCGGGCGACCGGCGTCTTCAGGCTTGGCGTGCGCACGTCGTATTCGCGCACGAGCTCAGCGGCGCGCTTGTCGATCTCGCCGCGCTGCTCGACGCCGTTGCGCCAGAACGGGGCCGCGCCGACCTGTTTGAGGAAGAAGTTGATCGAGACCGGGAAGGTGCCGACAGTGCCCTCGCCGAGCCGGTCGTCGGTCAGGTAGCGCAGACCGCGCCGGCGGCGTTCGCCGACGCTCAGCGCCTCGATGGCAACGCCCTCCAGCCGCACCGAACCGCCGGTCGCCGCGCGCKGGCCGGCCAGCGCTTCCGCCAGCTGCTTCTGGCCGTTGCCGTCGATGCCGGCGATGCCCAGAATCTCGCCAGGGCGAATGTCGAAGGAGATCGACGACAGGCCTGGCGCATTGTCGGTTGGCGCAACCGCGAGATCCGCGACCTGAAGCAGCGGAGCGGCATCCGTGCGGACTGTACGGACCGGGCGCTCGACCGCTTCCGGATCATCTTTCTGCTTGCCAAACATCAATTCCACGATCTCCGAGATGATCGCCTGTTCACCCAGCGCGCGAAACCGCTCGGGCGGAATCTCGCCGACCTTGCGGCCGAGCTTCAGCACCGAGATGCGGTCGCCGAAGGCCGCCGCCTCCTTGAGCTTATGGGTGATGAAGACGATCGCCAGGCCCTGCTCGACAAGGCGGCGCATCAGCGCGCCCAGTTCGTCGATGCCTTTCGGCGTCAGCATCGAGGTGGACTCGTCGAGGATCAGCAACCGGCTGTTGCGCACCATCGCGCGCAGGATTTCGACCTGCTGCTGCTCGCCGAGCGAAAGCTCCGACACCTTGGCATGCAGCTTCACCGTGATGCCGAGGCTGCGGGTGATCTCGGCGACGCGCGCCTCCAGCTCTTCGGTCCTGGGGCGCTGCCACCAGGGTCCGCCAAGCAACAGGTTTTCCGCCACCGTCAGCGTCGGCACCAGCATCATGTGCTGGAAGACGGTGCCGATGCCCAGCGCCAGCGCATGGCGCGGCGAGGTGATCGGGGTCGGTTTGCCATCGACCAGTATGCGGCCGTCGTCCGGCTGCTGCAGTCCCGACAGCATGCCGATCAATGTCGATTTTCCGGCACCGTTCTCGCCCAGGAGAACATGCACCTCGCCCGGGCGGATCGACAGATCGACGCTGTCATTCGCGACGATGCCGGGAAACCGTTTGGTCACGCCTTCAAGCGCGACGATGTCGCGCCCGGCAACGGACGATGAAGAAGAACTGCTCATGAAAGCCCAACACCAAAAAATGGTAATCGGCCGGAGAGGTGAACGGATCACCCCTCCGGCAGCCGACCGTGATCGCCTTACTGGGCGACGCTGGTCATCAATGCCCTGACGGCGGCCGCGTCAAACACCGGATCGACCTTGATCTTGCCGGAAATGACGTCTTCGCGCAGTGCCTGGATTTCCGTCCAGACATTGTCCGGAATGGCCGCGGTCTTCAGCAGCTTCACCGAGTCGTCCTTGAGGCCGATCGTATAGTGCTTGGTGCCGAACGTGTCGGCCTTCAGGTCGGCGATCATTGCCGCATAGACCGGCTCGATGTTCCACACCACCGACGACAGCAGGAAGCCCTTGTCGATCGGCGACTTGTCACCGATGACATCGATGAAATAGACCTTGCCGCCATCGGCTGCCTTGGTCGTCTCGACCGCCTGCAGCATGCCGAAGCTCGAACCGTTGCCTTGGCCGAAGATGATGTCGGCGCCCGACGCGATCACGCTTTCGGTGACGCGCTTGCCGCCAGCCGCGTCGCTATAGGCAGCCGGCCCGATCACCGCGTAGGTGATCTTGACGGCTGGGTTCTCGGCCTTCACGCCTTGCGCGAACGCCGCCGACTGCGAGTTCCATGACGGCGGTTCACCCGAGACGACGATGCCGACCGACTTGGAACGCGACATCTTGGCGGCAAGACGGCCGGCGAGATAGGCGCCCTGGTGACCGCTCAGCGTGTAGTCGGCGACGAGACCCTTCTCCAGGCCGTTCGGCGTATCGACGATCGCCACCGGAACCTTCAATTCCTTGGCGATTTCAGGCGCCGAGGTGTTGTAGCCGCTGGCATGCGCGATCAACAGGCTGGCACCGTCGGACGCAAGCTCGCGCAAGGTCGGACGAACATCGCCATAGCCGAGGCCCTGGGCCACGACCACTTCGACGCCGGCGGCCTTGCCCGCCGCCTTGGCGGCATCGATGCCTTGCTGATTCCAGCCGTAGTCGGTGCCTTCTTCGGGCGTCAGGATGGCGATCGACTTAACTTCGCCAGCAAACGCGCCGCCAAGAAAGACACTGCTCAATATAAATGCGCTTACACTGCTTTTAAGGAGCTTTAACATTTTACCCTCTCTGGTTGACTGCCAATCATTATTCTTATTGTTATTGCGCGGAAGCGAGATAGACTGCCTGCACAAACCCACCCTACGGAGCTCAGGCAAAGTGAAGATTCGTTATATTCTCCCGGTGATGCTGGCGTTCACGTCTTTCGCCAATGCGGTTGAGTTGCACCATGTCACCGTCCGCACCGGAACTGACGGACTCGACATGGTGCCATTGACGATTTCGAATGCGGGCAATGAAGGCTTGTCCTGCAATGCCGACTTCGCCCACTGGTATTCGGCCGGGATCGCGACGGTCGAGCCGGGCAAGAGCGCTCGCCTCGAACTCTGGTTCGACCCCAAGACGGGCACGTTCACGATCCTCAACGACAAGCGCGAGAACCTGCCCGTCGAGCGGCTGTGGTGCGGCCTGGCCGGCCGCGCATATGCGACCCGCGTGCAGATCACGCTCGACCGCACCGACGCGGCGAAAGGCGAGCGCGCCGTGTCCTGCGTCATGGAGCAGGACAGTCTGGTCTGCCGGTAGGCGCTCATCGACTTGCCCCGCCCAACACCGCGCGCCTCTTACTTCTTTGCCAGGAATTGGTCGGTGAAGACATCATCCGCCGAGGGAGCCGTCTTGAGCACGCCCTGATCGGTGAGCGTCTTCAGCGTTTCCTCCCACTGCGTCTTCGTCATCCAGCCGAGGCCGTGTTCCTTGGTGTCGGGGCTGGTGAAGGTCGACGCGATATCGGCGTTGATCTGCGCCAGCAGCACATCCTTCTTGTCCGCGTAACCGGGTGCAGCCTTGGCCGTGATCTCGGCGGCCTCTTCGGGGTGCGCCACGACATAGTCGAATGCCTCGCTATATGCCTTGACGAAGCGGGCGACGATTTCGGGCTTGTCCTTGATCATGGCCTGAGAGGTGAACAGGCCCGAGCCGTAAGCCTGCCAGCCATGGTCCGCGCCCATCATGATGCTGAGTGAACCGGGACCGCCCGCTTTGGCCTCCAGTTCGGGAACCTCGGCGTCGACATAGCCGACCACCGTCTGAACCCGGCCCAGAAGCAGATAGCTTTCATAGGGCGGCGAGACGCTGTTCAGCGTCATGTCCTTCTCCGTCAGGCCATTGGCCGCCAGGAAGCCCTTGAAGAAGATATAGGTCGAACCGGCAGGATGGATGCCGATGGTGAGACCCTTGAGATCAGCCGGCTTGGTGAGCTTCACCGTCTTCGCCAGCGAGATGATCGCCAGCGGCGAGTGCTGGTTGACGGCGGCCAGCGCCACGACCGGGACATTCTGCGACCGCGCGACGGCAAGCGTGGGAAGATCGCCGAAACCGAAATCCGCGTTCTCATTGCCGACCAGCCGCATGGCGTCCGGCGAGCCGGAGCCTTTACGGATCTCGGCCAGGTCAATGTCGTTCTTGGCGAAGAAGCCCTTCTCCTTGCCGACGAAGAACATGGCGTGGTTGCCGCGCACCACCCAGTCGAGCTGGACGCTGACCTTGTCTGCCGCGAGCGCCGCGCCGGAGAAGCCAAGCGCGCCGGCAAACGCTGCGAGCGTGGCCGCCTTGATGAGTGAGCGTCTCAGCATTGATTCGATCCTTCCTGTCGTTGACTTGTCCTAGGGGCCTAGGCGTGGCTGAATTTCGGTGCCCATGGCACCATGATGCGTTCGAGAATTTCGGCTGCGTAGTAGAAGGCGATGCCCAACACCGAAACGAGGAGCAGGGCCGCGAAGACCAGCGCGGTGTCGAGCTGGGTCGAGGCGAACTGGATGACATAGCCGAGCCCATCCGAAGCGCCGGCGAATTCGCCGACGATGGCGCCGATGACGCTGAGCGTCGCGGCGATCTTGGTGCCGGCCATCAGGTTCGGCAGCGAATGCGGGACGCGGATCCTGAACAAGATTTGGGTCGGGCTGGCGCCGACCGAATTCATCAGCGACAGCAGCGAGCGATCGACCGACTGCATGCCCGCCAGCATCGACAATGTCACCGGGAAGAAGGCGATGACCAGGATCAGGCCGATCTTGGGCGCGAGCCCGTAGCCGAACCAGAGGATGAAGATCGGCGCCAGTGCCACCTTGGGCACGTTCTGGAACAGCACCACCAGCGGATAAAGCGCTCGCCCCAGCCAGTCGAAGCGCACGATGATTAGCGCAATGGCAATGCCGACCACGACAGAGACGAGGAAGCCGAAAAGGATCTCGCCTGCCGTCACCAGCGTCGCCTGCATCAGCGTTGCCCATTGCGCGACCAGCGATTGCGCGATCTCTGTCGGGGCGGGAATGATGAAGGCGGATATGGCGAAAATCCGCACCACGGCTTCCCACACCACGATCGTCGCCAGCAGAAGGATGACCGCTGGAAGCCAGCTGCCTGTCGCCGCAGCCCAGTTCGAGGCAAGCCGCTGCTCGGAGAGATTGGTGATGGGTTGATCGCTCACGATGCGCCTCCCGGTTGATGGCTGGCGCGCAGCATCATCCGCAGTTGAACCACCAGCCGGACGAACTCCGGATCTTCCGTAACTGACAGATCGCGCGGATAGGGCAGACCAATATCGAGGCTCTCAGTGATCCGGCCAGGCTTGATCCCCATCACGTGGACATGGCGCGACAGGTGAATGGCCTCGTCTATGGAATGGGTGACGAGGACGATGGTCTTGCCGGTGCGCTGCCAGATCTCCAACAGCGACTGGCCCATCGAATCGCGGGTAATGGCGTCGAGCGCGCCGAATGGCTCGTCCATCAGCAGCACCGCCGGATCGAGCGCCAGGGCCCGGGCGATAGCGACGCGCTGGCGCATGCCGCCGGACAATTCATTGGGGCGTTTGTGGGCGCTGTCGCCCAACCCGACCAGTTCCAACATCTCCTGCCCGCGCGCCCGCAAATCCGCGCGCGAGAGCGATCTGTCGGCGATGCCAAGCAGCATCGATGCGTTGTCGACGGCATTCTTCCAGGGAAGCAAATTGGCGTCCTGGAAGACGAGGCCGATCATGCGCTTGCGTGCCGCCTCGACCGGCGGAAGTCCGGCGATCGAAACGCTGCCGCTCGTCGGATTTACAAGCCCGGCCAGAACCTTGAGCAAGGTGCTCTTGCCGCAACCAGAAGGACCGATGAGGGAGACAAACGACCCCTTCGGTACCGAAAGATCGATGTTCTGCAGAACCAGCTGGCTGGCCATGACCACCGAAACACCCTTGGCGGAGATCAGGTCGTCATCGTGGCGGATATGGGCTGGCCGACCACCTGCTGCTCGAATGAGTTCCATGCGCATGGCTACTCCCGGCCCTCCAGGATACGCCGCACCGCGACGAGTTTGCGCGCCCGTTCGCCTTGCAGCGCCTTGGTCTGTTCGGGCGTATAGGAGAACATGCCCTCGCCCGACTTGATGCCGAGCTTCGACGCGTTGGTCTTTTCCAGCACCATAGGGGCGACATCATCGCGATTGGAAAGATCCGCGTTGAGGAAGGAAGAAACGGATTTGTAGATATCGAGGCCGGCCATATCGAGCAGCGCCATCGGTCCGATGACGGCGATCTTGTAGCCGATGCCCCACGACACGCAGGTGTCGAGATCCTCCGGATCGATGACGCCGCGCTCGACAAGGTCGACTGCCTCGCGCAGCAGCGCATAGAGCACGCGGTTTTCGACGAAGCCCGGAACATCCTTCTTCACCACCACCGGCAGCAAGCCGATCGACCGGATGAGATCGCGGATCGTGGCCACGGTTTGCGGCGCAGTCTTCTCGCCGGCGATCACCTCGATCATCGGGATGATGTGCGGCGGGTTCGACCAGTGCATGCCCACCATCCGCTCGGGATGCGAGATATGCGCCTGCAGCTTGGTGATCGGGATACCCGACGTGTCGGACGCGACGATCGTGTCCGAGGCGATCAGGCCGTCTATCGTGCGATAGACATCGGCCTTGACCGAAATGTTTTCAGGAACGTTCTCGATGACGAGGTCGGCGCCGGATACCGCGTCGCCGATATCATCCGTGAAGCGAACCGTTCCAACGCCGGCCGACGGTGGCGCGATGCCCAAGGCGTCGAGAACGCCCTCGGCCACGCCCAGCATGGATCGCGCGCGCTCGATCGCTGCCGGGGCAACATCGTAGGCGACCACCTGAAGGCCGCCTCTGGCGAGCCGGGCGGCCATGCCCGGACCCATCGTGCCCATACCGATGATGGCGATACGCTGGATCATGACACTGCCCTGCTTTCCTTCGAACTGGCGATGAGGTCGGCGGCCTTCTCGGCGATCATGATCACTGCCGCATTGATGTTTCCGCAGACCAGGTCGGGCATGACGGAAGCGTCCACCACTCTGAGACCCTGGACGCCGCGAACGCGCAATTGCGGGTCGACGACCGAGGCTTCGTCGGTGCCCATCCGGCAAGTCCCGGCCGGATGATGCACGGTGATGGAGGTCTTGCGGATATGCTCGTCGATCTCGTCGTCGCTCTGGCAATTCGGGCCGGGAAAAAACTCCGCCTCGATGAAGGGTTGCATGGAGGGCTGAGACGCGAGATCCCGCGCCACCCGGAAGCCGGCGCGCAGCGACTCCCAATCCTTCGGCGAGGCCAGGAAATTCTGGTGGATCAGGGGCGCCGTCAAAGGATCGGCCGACGCCAGTTTCACCGCGCCCCGGCTTTCAGGCTGCGTGGCCACGATGCGCGTTGCGAAGCCGTCCGCAAACGGCGCCTTGAATGGCTTGAAATATGGCCATGCGGCGAGCGGCGCCGCCGTGAAGAGCAGTTGCACATCCGGCAATGGTCGCGACGGACCGCTCTTGAGGAAGGCGACAACGCCTCCGGGCACATCGCCGGAAAAACCGCGTCCCGTGAAGTAGGTCTTGACGAAATCGAGCCCGATCCGATCGGCACGCATGTTGCGCAGGAACGGGCCGCTCGGAGCCCGGCGACGGTACATGAGGATGACCGAGACGTGATCCTGCAGGTTCTTGCCGACCGCCGGCAGGTTGACCCGCGTCTGGATGCCGTAGGCGGCAAGCTCGTCCTGCGCCCCTATGCCCGACAGCATCATGAGTTGCGGCGTGTTGATCACACCGCCGGAAAGCAGCACTTCCTTGCGGGCGAGAACCGTGCGTTCGCCGCCGCGATGGTTGATGGTGACGCCAGTGGCACGCGCACCCTCCAGCACGATCTTCGTAGCGCTCGCTTCCGTCAGAACGGTCAGGTTGGGCCGCTTCAGCACCGGCCGCAGGTAGGCTGTCGCGGTCGAGGCGCGCCGGCCCTTTGAAATCGTCATCTGGAGGCGGCCGAACCCTTCCTGCCGCTCGCCATTGTAATCTTTCGTCTGCTCGTAACCGGCCTGCACGCTGGCTTGCGCAAAGGCGTCGATCAGCGTGTCCTTGTAGCGGCAGAACTGGGTGCTGACCGGGCCGTTGCCGCCACGATACTGGTTCTCGCCGCCTTCCCAGCTTTCCTGCTTGCGGAAATACGGCAGCACCTTGTCATAGGACCAATCGCTGAGCCCCGTGGCTGCCCAACGATCATAGTCGCCGCGATTTCCCCGCACATAGGCCATGGCGTTGGTCGACGATGATCCGCCGATAACCTTGCCGCGCGCGCATTCGACCTTGCGTCCGCCGACATTGTCTTCCGGCTCGCAGAAATACATCCAGTCATGACGCCGCTCGGTCAGAATCTTGCCCCAGCCAAGCGGTATATGGATCATGGGATCGCGGTCCCAGCCGCCGGCTTCCAGCAACAGCACCGAACATTTCGGGTCGGCGCTCAGCCGGTTGGCGAGCACGCAACCGGCCGATCCGGCCCCAACAATGATGTAGTCGTAGCTTTCAGCGTGCGGCATGGTGCGTTTCATTGCCTTCGTCTGACGCCGTGGCGTCAGGGAACCCATTGCGATCGAGCCTGGAAAACCGGGGCCAGGACCAAGGTCTTCCGGGTATGTTCAAACATCGGCGAACCCTAGGCCAGGCCCGCCTCCCTGAGGCGCTGCGACCAGTGATCCCATCCACGGTCGATCTGGGCGCCGACGAGATTTCCCGCGGCCTTGATTTCGCCCGGCGACAGATACTTGATCGTGCCGATCCGCAGGCCGGCGGTCTGCGCTGCCGCCTCCTGTTCAAGATAGAAAGCCCGGAACACCACCTGCCGGACAGAACTGCCGACATTGACGACGCCGTGCCGCGCCATGAGGACTACGGGATAGGTCCCGAGGCTTTCAGCGATGTCCGCACAGACGCTCCGGCTGCCGCCAAAGAGATCGGTAGCGTCTCCCTGCTTGTCGCGTATCTCGTAGACCGGGACGGCGTCGCCGAGGAAAGCCCCCATATGGGTCACGGGCCGCAGCGGCTGGTCGGTGAAGCAATAGGGCAGGACAGCCGGCGAATGGCTGTGGAGCACGCACTGGACGTCGGGCCGTACCTTGTAGATCTCGCTGTGGATATAGCGCTCCAGATAGGACGGCCGGTTGTCCGAGGTCTCGCCGTCGAGGTTGAAACGCTGCATGTCGCCGGCCGTTATCAGGCTTGGAGCAAGCTTCTGCGCCAGGAAGAAGCTCTCAGGATCCTCGGGGTCACGGGCACTGATGTGCCCGAACGTATCCAGGACACCTTCGTTCAGAAGGATCTTCGTTGCTGTAACAAGCTCCTCGAAGACCTTCTGGCGCGCTGGGCTGTTGTCTGTCATTTCCAAATTCTCCCATTGCGGCGATGGCGGCCATTCTTGTTTTTGTTATCGGTCGCCAGGGCCGCGGATTTCACTTGTTTTCGTAGATGCCAACGATCCGGTTCTGCTCGATGATGTTCCCGGCATATTTCTGCAGGAACTCTTCCCGGGTGGGCGTGCCTTCGACCTTCGTGTCGAGAGCATAGACCCAGAAATAGTAGTGATGTTCTCCATGGCCCGCGGGCGGCTGCGGTCCGTAATATTGCTTGCCGCCGGCGCCATTGGGTCCGACACGGAACTTCTCCTGCGCGTCCGAAAGATCGGTGGCCGAGGGATCGATGCCGTAGACCACCCAATGCGTGAAACCGTTGGCGAGCGGCGCGTCCGGATCGTGGCAGATGACCGCGAGTTCTTTCGTCCCTGCCGGGACGCCGCTGACGGTAAGCCTGGGCAATACGTTGCCCTTGTCGCCGGCATGTTCGTCGCGCAGCTTCCCGAGCGGCTTGAAATCCGCTGAGGTAATCTTGAGGTCCTTGATGTTCAGGGGCATGCAATTTCGTCCTTCAGCAATTTCGATCGAACTAGGCACCGGCCTTCAGGTCGGCGACGGATTTGCCCCCGACGCGCTGATGCACGCGCGGACCGGAAGCAACTGCGATGCAGATCAAAAGCTCGTCCGGGCGCGGGGCATCCGGCACGGAAAAGGTGACGGCATCATAGTGAGAACGGATGTAGAGCTCGTCCTTGTGGGCAAGCGGAATATCGATGGTCGTGCCGGCGACCGCGACCTTGCTGACCGACGAGATCCAGGCCTTGCCACCACCCACCTGCTGCCGCAGCGGGTCTCCGAATACCGTGGTGATGCAAGCGACGACATGTTCCTGTTCGCCTGATGTGCCCGCGATGCCGCCCTTGCCATAGCTTTCGACCGGCCTGTTGCCGAGCAGCGCCACGGCACGCTCGCCGAGCGCATGACCGATCGCTGCACTTGGATTTGTCAGATCGGACAGTTCGGCGACGAATTTTCCGGCGAAGGGATTGCGTATGACAACGCCTGTCGCGACTTTGACGAGGGTCTCGCCAGGTGTGCCGCCGTCATGCCGGCTTTCCTGGACGGAAGAGTACCATCCCCTGACATCATAGTCTCTTTCGACTTCACTGGAATAGTTCATCTTTATCTCCTGAAGGGCGCGCGCTTGCGCATGCACCGATTAATTCGTTGGCCGGCTTGCCCGACGTTTACTGCGGCCATGAAAAGACACGGCGCAGAGGGTCGTAGCGGGCGGCTTCCAGCGCCGCTGGCGTGAACATGTTTCCTTTCGAGAGCGAACGGTTCGCCGCATAGTCGCCGGACAGGGCCTGGCAGCGATCCGTGATCGGGCGAATGCGCGTCTCCCACGCGACGAGCGCATCTTCGACCGAAGAGCCTTCCTCCAGGTCCTGCGACAGGCTGAAGGCATTGACCATCGCGCAACCGGCGCCCTGGGCAAGAGCCGGGCACATTGCATGCGCGGCATCCCCCACGAGCGCGACCTTGCCTCTTGTCCAGCTATCCAGCTTGGTCGTTTCGTACTTGTCGTATCTGGCGGTTTTCAGCTTGGCCGCCTCGATCAGGCATGGCTCCAGGAAAGGAAACATCTCGACCCAAACCTCGAGATCGATCGGAACGCTTGAGCCGCGAGGATCGGCGGCCGGAGCCATCAAGCCCAGATAGAGCTCATTCTCATTGCAGGGCGAGTAGAGAATGCGCTGAACACGCGGCCAGAAGTTCCACATGTCGATGGTATTGTCCCACTCGCCATGGCCGAGATCTTTCTTCATGCGCGGGACAATCAGTCGGATGAGACCATCTTTCGAAACCCACCGATCCTGTTTGAAGCCGATAGAATCCCTGACCTTGGAGCCAACGCCATCGGCGCCGACGATCAGGTCGGCTTCGAGAACCTCACCGCTCTGGAGGGTCAGGCGGCCTTCCGGATCGGCGGCGACTGCTTCGGAATTGACGCGGATGTCGACACCCAGGGCACGGGCCCGATTGACCAGGGCATCGTGCAGGTGGCTGCGGGTCATGATGCGCCAAGGGAGACCGTTGAACGTCTCTTTGGAAACCGACTTGTTGTGCATCCACGTCTCGTAGGTCGGAGGCGTGTGCGAGCCATGGAGAACCTCGTCCAGGGCGCCCAGCCCTTCGAGCACGCGAAGGCCATTGTGCCAGAGATAGATGCCCGCGCCGAATGCCCGCAGCTCCGAGCTCTTTTCGTGCAGCCTGACATCCCAGCCGTTCTGCCTGAGCGCGATGGCGGCTGTCAGGCCGGCAAAGCCGCCGCCGGCGACCTCGGCACGACGCGTTTTGCCCGGAGTTCTGTTTACGTTGGCCATTTTCTGGATCCTGCTGCGTACAAGAAGACGGCGCTTGGCCGTCAGGCGTCTATGAAGTTGGTGATGGCTTTCAACGTGATCTCGGGAGACACCTCGTTGACGTAATGGTCGGCGCCCGGAACGACGACGACAGGCAGATCGGGCCGCAGCCGGCTTGTCTTCGCCAGCGCCGCCGCCGACACCAATTTGCTCGTCTCGCCTCGAACGATGAGGACTGGCTTGGTCACGTCGCGGTAGGCGGGCACCAGGTCCGCTCGCAGGCCCCTGGCGGTCTGCGCCATGGCCGCAGGCGAGGCCAACGGACGCAATCCGCCATCGACCGACTGATAGCCGCTTTCAGCCCTGATCCTGATGGCGTCGGCGGGAATATTCGGATAGCGGCCAGCGAGATATGCTTCGACGGCCTTTACATCCTCGAAAAGCTGGCTCCCCGCATTCACTCGCGCCTCCAGCGCGTCCAGCGCTTCGGTCTCGATATACGGCGTAAAGTCGATTGCGATGACCGACCTCACCAAATCCGGGTATTTCGCCGCGGCGGTGACGGAATTTCTAGCACCGAGCGAATGGCCGACGAGGATGGCATGGCCGCGATCGAGCGTGCGTATCAGGCCGGCGATGTCGTCTGCATAGTCGTTCGCCTCGTAGCCGGTTTCCGGCTTGTCGCTGAGGCCGTGCCCCCTCTGGTCAACCGCTATGGTCGTAAACCGATCCGAGAGCCGGGCCATCAACGGCTCGAAGACCGCGGAGTTGGAGGTGATGCCGTGGAAGAACAGCATCAACGGGCCGTTGCCCTTCTCGCGCACGTTCAAGGTGATGCGGCCAATGTCGACGCGGCGCGAGATGATGTGGTCGGAAGGTATGTCCGCCGCCATGTCCATGATCCTCGCCTCCGCTGCCCTTCTCCTGCAAAAGGATCATATCAGCCGGGGGGCCGTCAAGCGGATTGTCTGACATTCTTGCAATCTTGAGATTTGACAATCTGGCTATCATGCTGTCAAATTTCCATGGCGTGGCGTATGCTGCTTCAGCTTGCGACTCAAAAGCCCATGAGACGTTGTCGATGCCCCCAGATTTGAATTTGCGAATTTCGCCACGGACGGTGCAACGGGAGACCGTCGACAAGTTACGGCTCGCGATCTTCTCCGGTTTGTTTCAGCCGGGAAGCCGCCTCATCGAAAGTCAACTGTGCACACAACTCGGCATCAGCCGCCCCTCGTTAAGGGAGGCTTTGCGCAGTCTTGAGGCCGAGCGCCTGATCGAGATCGTACCCAATCGCGGGCCATCGGTACCGGCACTTTCGTGGGAGGTGGCCACCGCCATCTACGAGGTTCGAGAGCTGCTGGAAGTCGAGGCGGCGGGACGATGTGCGTTGAGAATTTCGCCTGAACAGCTGCGTGAACTCGAGAAATCTCTTTCCGCATTCGAAGAAGCGGCATCCAGCAATGACAGCCTGGCGCAGGTCATGACCGCTGCGGACTTCTATTCGATCATTCTCGCGAATTGCGGGAACCCGATCCTGGAGGAAGTCCATCGCGGTCTGGTGGCCAGGATAAGCTTCTTTCGAGGACGATCTATGTCCCTGGAAGGCAGAGCACAAAGCAGCCTGGCGGAGATGAGGGAGATATTCGAATCCATCGCCGCCGGCGACGAGAAAGCCGCCCGCAAAGCCTCGAAGCAGCATGTCTTGAGAGCGAAAGCGGCAGCGAAGGTATCCATGGACAACGGAATTTGAGGTCTTCGAAAGACTGCAGTTCCGTCTGAAGACTCGAAGTCCTTCATGATTTTTCGGATCGGGTTTATCTGCCTGATGCGGATCAGTGCGCGGGGTCTTCACCGTGTCGGTGTCGGACATGCCGGTTATCGAAGCCAGCAAAGTGGCAGATGGAGTGATGATGACCATGGCCAATGTCGAGCGCAAGCCGGATTGCGATATCGTCATCGTCGGCGGTGGGTCGGCCGGCACGTTGCTTGCCGCGCGACTGAGTGAAGAGCCGGATCGCCGCGTTCTGCTGATCGAGGCAGGCGAAGAGGCGACGGATCCCGACATCTGGAACCCCGCTGCCTGGCCGGCGCTTCAGGGCCGCAGCTACGATTGGGACTATCGCACGGAGCCGCAAGCCGGCACCGCGGGCCGGGTGCATCATTGGGCGCGCGGGCGGTTGATCGGCGGCTCGAGTTGCCTGCACGCAATGGGTTATATGCGCGGCCATCCTGCCGACTTCCAGGCCTGGGTCGATGCCACTGGGGATCGCCGCTGGAGCTGGGATGAACTGCTGCCGGTTTTCCAGTCGATCGAAAACCACCCGCTTGGCGGCGACGGTATCCACGGCAAGGACGGGCCTTTGCCTATCCATTTGCCAGGGGACGAAGTCAGTCCGGTTGCTCGTGCCTTCATCGAGGCAGGTGCAGCGTTGGGTCTGCCTCGCCTTGAGGGCCACAACAGCGGCGAGATGATCGGTGTCACCCCGAACTCCTTGAACATCCGCGACGGGCGGCGGGTCACGGCGGCGGACGCCTGGCTTACCAGGGCAGTTCGAGAGCGCAAAAACCTGACCATCCTTACCGGATCCCGGGTGCGGCGGCTCAATCTCAGGGGCAACCAAATCCGCAGCCTTGAGATCGCAGGGCGACAGGGTTCGGTCGAAATCTTTGCGAACCAAATTGTCCTTTGTGCCGGAGCACTGGAAAGTCCGGCTCTGCTGATGCGTTCGGGGATTGGTCCGCACGATGTGCTCGATGCAGCGGGCGTTGGCTGCCTGATCGATATGCCTGAAATCGGTCGAAACCTTCAGGACCACCTGCTTGGCGCCGGCAACCTTTATGCGGCCCGCAAGCCGGTGCCTCCCTCACGCCTCCAACATTCAGAGTCGATGGCCTATATGCGCGCCGACAGCTTCACCGCCACCGGGCAGCCTGAGATAGTCGTCGGTTGCGGCATCGCGCCGATCGTGTCCGAGTGCTTCCAGGCACCCGCCGCCGGCACGGCCTACTCGCTGCTGTTCGGCATCACACATCCGACGAGCCGCGGCAGCGTGCGCATAAGTGGTCCTGAGCTCGGTGATCCCCTGATCATCGACCCGGCCTACCTGCAAACCGGTCGCGACCGGGAGCTGTTCCGCAGGGCACTCGAGGCGGCACGGACAATCGGACATAGGGATGAATTCGCCGGCTGGCGAGAGCGCGAACTTCTGCCAGGCAGCCTGAACAATGCAGCCGAGATCGACGACTTCATCGCGCGGTCGGTCATCACACACCATCATCCCTGCGGTACCTGCAGGATGGGCAAGGACGCGGATGCCGTCGTCGATGCAGATCTACGGTTGAAGGCGCTCGACAATCTCTTTGTCGTGGACGCGTCGATCATGCCCAACCTCACCGCAGGACCGATTCATGCCGCGGTCCTCGCCATCGCCGAGACCTTCGCTCGAGGACACTAAGCCACCGAGGCCGTCGGCTCGGCTTGCGGTAGGGAAGACCGGCGCGCCGCTCTGGCATATTTCTGGGCGATCATGGCGCAGACCATGAGCTGTATCTGGTGGAACAGCATCAGCGGCAGAACGATCGCGCCGACGCCCTGGCCGGCAAAGATGACGTTGGCCATCGGCACGCCGCTCGCCAGGCTTTTCTTCGAGCCGCAGAAGGTGATCGTGATCTGGTCGGCCTTGTTGAAGCCGAGAAGCCGGCTGCCATAGGTCGTGCACAGAAGCACCAGGCCGAGCAGCACCATGTCGGCGACCACGACAACGGCAATGTCGCGCAGCGTGAACATGTGCCACAGCCCTTCGGCGACCGCCGTGCTGAAGGCCAGATAGACGACCATCAGGATCGAGCCGCGATCGACAGGCATCAGCAGTGTCTTGCGAGAGCGTATCCAGTTGCCGATCCGGGGTTCCAGCACCTGTCCGAGTGCAAAGGGCAGGAGCAATTGCACCAGGATCTGGCTCACCGCATCCCACGAAAATCCGCCATGCCCGCCCATGGAGAAGAGCAGCCCGACGAGCAAGGGCGTCAGGAACATGCCGAAGATGTTGGAGGYGGACGCCGAGCAGATGGCAGCGGGGACATTGCCACCGGCCATCGAGGTGAACGCGATCGAGGATTGGACCGTCGACGGCAGCACACACAGAAACAGAATGCCGAGATAGAGCGGCTTGGGCAGGATCGACGCAGGCAGATAGCCAAGCGCCAGACCCAGCAGCGGGAACAGGCCAAAGGTCGTCAGAAGGATCACCAGGTGCAGGCGCCAATGCATCAGGCCGGCAACAACGACATCGCGCGAGAGCCTCGCACCGTGCAGGAAGAACAGCAGCGCCACGGCAAGATTGGTGGCGATCGCGAACCATCCCGCAAACGCCCCGGTTGCCGGCGCGACCGACGCAAGCGCGACGGTGCACAACAGGAGGATCAGAAAGGAGTCCGGCAGAAAGCGGCGCATGACATGTTCGCTCCAAAGTGGCGGCGTCGTCTTTTGGCGCATTGCGAAATGGGATACAATGAATAACAGTTATCGTCATTTGAGATATCAATGCTCGATCTGGTCCAACTTCGCAGCTTCGTCACCGTCCAGCAGATGGGAAGCTTTACCTTCGCCGCCGAGAGGCTGGGGCTCGGACAATCCACCGTCAGCCAGCACATCAGCAAGCTGGAGGCCGTGATCGGCAGGCAGTTGCTGGCCCGCGATACGCACAAGGTGGTGCTGACGCCTGACGGCGAAGCCCTGCTCGGCCATGCCCGGACCATGTTGTCCATAGAGGGGCAAGTACAGGCGCTTTTCACCGCGCAGCGGCTGCGGGGCACCTTGAGGCTCGGCGTATCCGAGGACCTGGTTGCCAGCCGTCTGCCGCTGGTGCTGGAGGATTTCGTCCGGTCTCACCCGTCCGTTGATCTTGAGCTGACCGTCGCGCTGAGCGGCGTGCTCTACCAGATGCAGGACAATGGCGAACTCGATCTCGTCCTGGCAAAGCGCCGGCTGGGCGACAGCCGTGGCCGGCTCGTCTATCGCGAGCCGCTTGTCTGGCTCGCCCGCGATCCGGAACACGTCTTGTCGCTCGCGGCCTTGCCGTTGATCGCCTTCCCGCCGCCGAGCGTCACGCGCAGCATCGCGCTGGAAGTGCTCGAGCAGCACCGCATGCCATGGCGTATCGTCTGCACCTGCGGCAGCCTGAGCGGGCTGACGGCCGCCGCCCGCGCCGGCATGGGGGTTCTGGTGCAACCGCAAAGCATGTCGCCTTCAGGCCTGAAAGAGATCAGCCGCCTGCCGCCGCTGGAGGATGTGGAATTCGTCCTGATCCCCAGCAAAGGAGCGGACCGCGCACTCGTCTCAGCGCTTTCCGACGACATTCTGATCAAGGCGAGAGGCCTGCGCTGACGCATTGCGCAAGGGATGTCGGCCGATGGTACCTTAGCTGGGATCGATTTTCAACAAGTCATTGTTTTAATTATACTTTTTGCGTCAAAAAGGCCAAATTTGCATCACAATATGTAGCACATTTTCGGCGAACTAACGGACCGCAGGCGAGTGTCGAAGCCAGGGCACCATTCTCGCACAACATCGAGACCTCGGCATCCTGCTATCCACTCCCCTGCGCTTGGTTGAACGCTCATTATTCCACATGAAATTGGTAGGCCCAGAGGAATGGGCGGAGCAGGCCACTATACCTTATCGAGCTATGTTGCCTGTCGTGGAACCGGGAGCGCTCCACGCTTCAATCGGCTGATCTAAGCACCCAAAGCGGCGCTGAACGTGACTTAGAACCGGCTGGCGCGCTCTGATGGTTGAGGCGATTTCAAACCCTGGCAAGAGCATTCAGGATTGGCCGGAAGWCGTGCCGCGGTCTCCAGCGCAACCCGCGAGGCTGTCATGGACAGGTTCGGCAACACGTCATCCTGCAGCAAYGCCTGGCGATTGCGGTCCATATAGTCGTTGAAACCTGCTGTTACGAATGCAAGAGGCACGAAACACGCGCCAATCTCGCGCGACAAGGTGGCTTCGGGGGCAATCGAGTGGTTGAGCACATCCGCTCCCATGCTTCGAAACGCCAAGGCTTCGGCCGGACTTGTCAGTCGCGGCCCGTAACAGTGGGCAGCCACCAACTGCTGTTCGATGCCATGGACCCGGCATTCGGCCGGCCAATGACGGCGGGCCGTTTCGACCAGAACCGCCGCACATCTTGGACATACGATCTGCTTGCCCGAGCAGTCGAAGCTCTGGCGGCCGGGAAGCAGTGAAAACGGGGTCTGCGTCAGCTCGATGATATCGGCGTTGACCACCATGTCGCCGGGCTGGATCGCCTTGTTGACGGCGCCAATGGTCGAGCAGGACAGCACTTGCCTTACACCCGCGTTCATCAAGACCCAGAACGCGCGGCGATGGCAGGAATGGTCGATATGGTCGCGGGGATTGCCGTGCGAATACATGCACAGGGCACGTTTCGTTTTGCCCTCGACGGTAATCGACGCATCGAACTCGAGCAGCTTCCAGTTGTCGCTGCGACCGAAAGGCGTTTCAAAACTCATGTCGCGCTGCAAGGTGCGCACACCCTCGAATTCGACATCTTCCGGGAAGGCAAGCCCCCAGTTTGCCGAGCCGGTGATGATGGCCAACCCCACCTGAGGGATTTCCGTTGATTGATCCGCCGGAGCACCGGCTGCTTGATGATCTGTAGGCATGTTTCCAGTCTCTGTCAGGATTTTTGGCGAAGGCTCACGATCAGGACGGCGACCAGGACGATGACGGTCCACAAGGTCGAAATCGCCGCAATGGTCGGGTCGATCTGATCGCGCAGCGACAGGAACATGAGCTTCGGCAGCGTGCTGTTTTGACCGCTGGCGACGAAGATCGAAATCACAGACTCGTCCAGCGACGTCAGGAAGGCCATCAGCGTGGCAGACAACAGACTGATCTGAAGTTGCGGTACGATTATCCCGCCAATGGCTCTCGCCCAGTTTGCGCCGAGGCTGCGCGCCGCCTGAACCTGGTTCCAGTCAAAGCGGGCCAGAGCGGGCAACAACACAATGCAGGCGACCGGAATGGCCAGCACCACATGCCCGACCAGCACGCCGAACAGCGTTCCGACCAGACGTTGCGCCGCCAGCACAAAGAAGAGGCCGATCGCAAGCAGGATGCCCGGCACGATGGACGGGGTGAGCAGAGCGCCCTGAATGGCCAAGGCGGTCCTTCCGCCGAGCCGGTTGATCGAGATGCAGGCCAGCAGCGCCAGGGGCACTGCGAGCGTCGCCGTCAATGTGCCGAGGATCAGGCTCGTCCTGAGCCCGGCCATCCATGTCGCCGAACCGAAGAAATTCTCGTACCAGCGCAACGAGTATGCGCGCGGCGGAAACTCGAGGAGATCGGACGCTGAAAAGGAGATCGGGACGACGACCAGCGTCGGCAGCATCAGGAACGCCAATACGAGCGCGCAAAAGCTCCACAGGAGAATGCGGGCCAGCCTGTTGTCTGGATAGGCTTCAAGCATGGGCCGTACCGAATTTGTTGCGCGCCATCAGTCGGCGTGCCGCCAGGAACATCACGCCGATCAGCGCCATGAGAACGAGGAGCAGAATGCCCAGGACGCTCGCCGATCCCCAGTCCTGAAAGGTCGACAGCGTGCGCTCGATCCGGATGGAGAGAGGATTTACCTTGCCGCCGCCAAGCACCGCCGGCGTGATGAAGAAGCCTATGGTGTAGATGAAGACGATCAATGAGCCCGAGAAGATGCCGCCGGTCGAAAGCGGCAGGATGACGGCGCGGATCGTTTGCCCGAGCGTGGCGCCCATGCTCGCCGAAGCGCGGACAAGATTGGCGTCGATATCGCGCATCGCGGCATAGACGGGCAGCAGGAAGAGCGGCAGCATGTAGTGAACCATGCCGATGAGCGTTCCCGTGAAATTGTAGACCAGCGGCAATGGCTCGGCTGTCAGGCCTGAACCTGTCAAAGCCGCGTTGATCAGGCCTTCGCGCCGCAAGAGCACGAGCCAGCCATAGGTGCGCACCAAAATGGAGGTCCATAACGGCAGCATGACGAAGGCCATGAGCAAATTGGCCACCCTCGGTCTGGCGCTGGCCAGGGCGAGCGCCAGGGGAGTGCCGAGAAGAATGCAGAGCGCCAGCGTCCCAAAGGACAGCTCAACGGTTGTCACGAGTGCCGACCATGTCAACCCGCTCGACAGCACCTTCTCGTAATTGCCGACGGTGTATTCGCCCCCTGTGGTCAGGAAGGATTGCCGGATAATCCATAGGATGGGCAGTATCGCCGCCAACCCAACGATGAACAGCGCAGGCAGTGAAAGCGACAGGAAGAAGCGCCGCTCGCGTCGCGCATCTGCCGCAAGCGCAGGATCGGCGAGGACGGTCACGCTCTCGCTCCCGGTAGCGGATGAACTTTCGCTGCTGGTGCATAGGCGGTCACCCGCTGACCAGTGGCGAGTTCGGCGCAGCCGCTGGCCAGCGCTGCCGGAACGCAGACGAGAACGTCTTGCCCGGCGTCAAGGACCATAGTCAAAAGCCAGTTCTCGCCGCGAAACGCCTTGGCGCGCAGCGTTCCCTCAAGCGCTATCCCGTCTCGTCCGACGAGCTTTGCATCAAGATGGAAGCTTTCGGCGCGGATCATCAGGGTCTCGCGTGAAGCATCGGCGCCGTCGATTCTGCGCACAGAGCCCGCGGCCACAATGTTGGCCTCGCCCATGAATTCCGCGACGAAGCGGGTCGATGGACGGTCATAAATCTGCTGTGGCGTGTCGATCTGCTGGATGCGGCCGRAATTCATCACTGCCACCCGGTCAGACATGATCAGCGCTTCGCGCTGGTCATGCGTCACGTAGATTGTGGTGATCCCCAGATCATCGTGCAGACGCCGGATCTCATACTGCATGGTTTCGCGCAGGTTCTTGTCGAGCGCCGACAACGGCTCGTCCATCAACATCACGCGCGGCTCGAAGACGATCGCCCGCGCCAGCGCCACCCGCTGGCGCTGGCCGCCGGACAATGCKGCAATRTTGCGCTCCGMCAGACCGTCCAGCTTCACRCGGGCCAGKGYGTCAAGCGCCCGCTGRCGGGTCTCCGCTTTCGGCATCTTGCGCAGCACCAGCGGATACTCGACGTTCGCCAGGACGTTCATGTGGGGAAACAGGGCGTAGTTCTGGAACACGATGCCGATGTCGCGCTTGTTGGGGGCCAGGCGGGTAATGTCCCGATCACCCAAAAAGAGCCTCCCGGAATCGGGCCGGACAAACCCGGCCAAAGCCATGAGCAGCGTGGTCTTGCCCGACCCGGACGGACCCAGCAGCGTGAGGAACTCGCCAGCCTGAATGTCGAGCGAGACATCGTCCAGCGCGACGTACGACCCATAGGCCTTGCGCACGCTGTCGATGGTGATCGGGAGCGACTTCATCATAGGCCTCCAGCGTTAAAGCTGACGAATTCGAGGCTCAGCGGTTCATCATCTCATCGAAGGCCTTTTGAGCGGCCTCGCCGTTCTTGACCCACCAGTCCGCATTCGAAAACACCGAAGTGCCAGCATTTTCAGGCGCGGTCGCGAGGGTCTTCAGACGGTCTTTGGGGATGAGGCCTCCCTCATATGCAGCAGGGTTGACAGGGCCGTAGGCGATGAAGTCGGTCAGCTTGGCCACGCGCGCGGGCTGCGTCATCGCCGCGATGAGTTTCATGGCCGCTTCCTTGTTAGGCGCTCCCTTCGGCACCCCAAGGCAGTCCGTGCCGATGACGGAACCTTTGAAGGTATAGTCAACCGCGCCACCATCCGCTTTCACGGTCTGCGCCCGTCCGTTCCAAGTAACGACCAGATCCGCCTCGCTGTCTTTCAACAACTGTGCGGATTGGGCTCCCGAGGTCCACCAGACTGAGACATTTGGCTTGATCGCTTCGAGCCGCTTGATGGCGCGCTCCAAGCCCTCCGGCGTGCTGAGCACGGGATACACGTCTGCCGGCGCCACGCCATCGGAGAGCAGCGCGATTTCGATCAGATCCTGCGCATTGGCGCGCAGTGCGCGGCGGCCCGGGAACTTGGTAACGTCCCAGAACTCCGCCCAGGTCTTCGGCGGAGTCTCGCCATAAGTCTTGGTGCTCCACGACATGACAGTGCCATAGGAGTCGAACGGATAGCAGTAGTCGGACTTTGCACCATCTGGCACCGACTTAGGATCGATGATCTTGTAGTCGAGCGGCTCCARCAGCGACTGTGCGGCGGCCTGCGCGCCTTCCGGCGAGCCSAGRTGGATGATGTCGGTSGTSACCGCACCSGMGGTGACCTGCATCTTCAGSGCGGCCAGSCCGTCRCTTTGCGTCTCYTCWCGGACATCAWAGCCRAGYTCYTTTGCRGCGGGGGCCCACATGGCCTCTTTGACGGCGTTGCCATAATCGCCACCCGCGGTCGTGATGGTGACGGTTTGGGCAGAGACGGGCAAGGCAGCCGTGACTGCGATTGCGGCCAAGGAAATGCGTAGCCAGGACATAGGTTCTCCTCCTCCAGGATTCATCAAAATGTCAGATATGCGGGCATTTTTTGTAATCGTAACGTTACGATTACCGCATAATGCCCTAAAGTCAAGCCGGGTTGTCAGCTTGCGGTGAGTTCGGATTTGACCGCTGTATCGAATCCGGTAACGTTACGATGCCAAGCAAATCAGCCGGCGCTTTCACAAATAAAGTCGGGCGAAATGGCCAATCTAAAACAGATCGCGGCGGAACTTTCCCTTTCGGTGACCACGGTATCGCGCGCGCTTAAGGATGGGCCGGAAGTGCATCCCTCGACCGTGGCGCGCGTCAAGGAAGTGGCGGAGCGGGTCGGTTATGTACCGGATCATCACGGTCGCGCGCTGAAGACCGGACGAACCATGACGCTGACGGCTGTGCTGCCGATGGAAACGCGGGACTACCTGTCCGACCTGGCGAAGCTTCCTCTGATCGAAGGCATGACGCTGGCGGCGCGGCAAGCTGGTTATAGTCTTTCCATCTATTCCACCACACCCGACGATGATCCCGTCGAGAGTGTGCAGCGGCAGCTTAGGGCGCGCAGCACAGACGGGCTGATTATCACGCGCATGGTCGCGGGTGATCCGCGCGTCAAGCTATTGCTGGATAGACGCATGCCATTCGTCGCGTTTGGAAGAACCGACTTGGATACCGCCTATCCTTATGTCGACATCGACAATGAACAGATTGCCTACGAGGCGACCCGACGGCTCATGGACAAGGGCTGTCGACGCATTGCSCTGCAACTTCTCGTKCCGGAGGATCAGGCGAGYGYCAYGCGTCTTTCCGGGTATGGAAGGGCAATGGCCGAGGCCGGACTTCCGATCGACCAGTCGCTGGTCGGTTATGGCATGTTCACCATGGAGTCGAGCGCAGCCTGGTTCGATCGCCTGCTGGCTTGGTCAGATCCGCCGACGGGCTTGGCATGCGCCAACGAACTTGGCCTTCTAGGGGCGTTGCATGCTCTTGGTAGAAGAGGTCTCGCGCCGGGGAGCGACATCCACATTGTCGTTCGGGACAGCACGCGGCTGGCACGCTTCCTGCCGGCGAAGATCGGCGTTCATTTCGTGGACATGGCGGGTGTCGGACGCAAACTTATCGAAGTCCTGGAAAGCCGGATCATTGATCCGCTTGGGCCGGTGGAGACGGTCTTGCTGCAAGGCAGATACGAGCCGGCCGACCCGATGTTCTAGAGCGGAAGTCCCCGTGAATGCCAGTGAGGCGGCTGTTGCCGCCTTGCATCGTTGTTGCGGCGATAATCCGCAGCATGAGGTACGATAATGAGAATTGTTGAGACTGAGGCCAAGAGCCTCATTCAGAAATCGAAGATCCCCTCGATTTAAATGTCTGTCGCGACTGCCCGCCTGATGACACCGATTGGGACGCCTGCTGGCAGGTCGATGCGGTCGAAGGCCGTCTTACCCCGTTGGACGTCTGCGCAGGCGACTGCCGGCGCTCTAAGCAAAAAACGGCGGGTTGGCGAGCCCTGACCTCGCAAGCCCGCGGGCAATTGGAAAGGACCCACGCGACGCTTCTTGCAGGTGCCGCCACCGGTCTCGATCAATCTTGGCCCACCAAAAAAGCCCTGTAACTACCTGATTTTATTTATCTATATTTCCCATCCATCAAACTTGGCACTCTACGCGCCAAGCCATAGCGCGGGTCAGACGATGTGGAACTCCGACGATGTGAGACTGGAAGCGGTAACGTTCTTCAAAGTCAGGACATCCGACCCGTCCAACGTAATCAACGTGTTCGCCCCCGATTGGCTCATATCGCCCTGAAGCACCGCCCAGGTCGCGAAATCGAGATGGCTGACGGTGAACGAATCCGTCGACCCGAAGCCGGTAACCGAGTCGAGGCCGAAGAGTTGCGGGAGGGTAAGGGCATCGCTCGTCCC